>DMNE01000206.1 GCA_003453735.1 Nitrospiraceae bacterium
CAGAGTCGCCTTCATTCTGGATAATCTCATCCAGAGGGACTTCCCCTTTTTTCACCAAGCTACCGATAGTTATCAGCTTCTCCAGCACAAACGGAAGAGAAAAAATAACTTTTATAATCTTCTCTCTCGCCCGATCTATCTTTTTTGCCAGGTCAACCTCTCCTTCCTTCGTCAGCAGGGGGATGCTGCCCATCTCTTTGAGATACATCCTGACCGGTTCATACTCTCCTTCGATGAGAGAGACCTTCTCCGCCTCTTCTGATGCCTCTTCTCCTATATCCTCTTCCTTCAGGAGTTCGGGGTCTTCAGAGTTCAATTCACCGTCAAAATAGTAAAAATCCTCTCTCACGGCACCTCCTTTATCAGTTTCTGCCTTTCCGGTAATAAGGCATCCAGCAATTCCTGCTCCCCGCTAACCTCAGCCTGCTTGATCTGCTCGTGAACCTTTTTCAGCCGTTCATCGAACTTCCTCGCATGGATCCTTCTGATGCAATCCTCTACATTTTTCTCTACCGTTTCGTGGTCGAACCCCGGACAAACGGTTAACCGTGTTATCAACATTCTTTCCTCATCGTCGAGAGATGAGAGAATCGAATCCAACCTTGCGCCTCCGCCCTGAGCGCCGAGCTTCTTGAAGATATTCTTCACCGGAAGGCTCCTTAATTCCTCAAGAGGTATGCTTGGCAAAATAGCGTCCAGCTTTTCAGGAAATGCAATAACGGCGCTTAACAGCAATATCTCCTCATCATAACACAATGCACGTGAGGATGGAGGTGGGGATGAGGGTTCGCCCCTCGTTTTCTGTGTGAGACTACTCCTAAGCCTTTTCATCTCCTCCCGTATGATCGTCTCTCGCATTCCGGTCTTTTCTGAGAGTTCACTGATGAGTTCCTCCTTCATAAGCCTGTCCCCGGTTGCAGAGATAATCTCGATCACCTCGCGCACTGTCTCTGTCCTCTCTTTTCTCGAAATACTCAGGAGAAAATCAATCGCAGATCGTGACATTGAGAGCAGTTTACTGAACGGCAGAGGGCCCTCCCTCCTCAAAAAGCTATCTGGATCGTCCTTTTCCGGCAGAAGGAGCACCTTCGCAGCAAATCCCTGCTCAAGCAGGAGAGGGATAGACCTCTTCGCAGCAGACTTCCCGGCCTCGTCACCGTCAAATACGAGGACAACCCTCTTCGTAAACCTCTTTAATTTTTGCAGGTGGCCGGATGTCAAGGCTGTGCCAAGCGGTGCCACCGTATGGGTGAATCCGTATTGATTGCAAACAATTACATCAAAGTATCCCTCTGTGATGATCGCATATCCTTTTTCCCGTATCCCCTCTTTAGCTCGGTGCAAGCCGTAAAGGATCTCCCCTTTCTTAAAAAGGGGGGTATCCGGCGAGTTCACATACTTCGGTTGCGAATCGTCCATCACCCTGCCCCCAAAGGCGATGATCTCTCCCTGTGCATTGAATATGGAAAACATTATCCTGTCACGAAAAGTATCGTAGATGCCTTTCTCTCCAGAAGAAACGACTCCAGACTGCAGGATAAGAGCATCAGCAAACCCCTTGTTCCTGAGGAATCTCGAGAGAAAATGCCAATCCTTTCCCGCATACCCGAGAGAGAATGCCCTGACCGTCTCATCGGTAATTCCTCTTTCCCTGACATACGAGCAAGCCGCATCTGTTTTTTTAAGGTTCGTCGCAAAAACCTTTGCTGCCTCCGCCACTACCTCGATCAGTTTTTCCCTTGAGTCTCCTTGATCACCAGAGCGGAATCCCTTCAGATCTATGCCAGCTTTTTTTGCAAGAAGTCTCAGGGACTCGTGAAAAGAGAGGTTTTCATATTTCATGACAAAATTGACGCTGTTGCCCCCGATGCCGCATCCGAAGCAGTGAAACAACTGCTTCTCGGGACTTACCATGAAGGATGGTGTTTTTTCAGAGTGGAATGGACAGAGACCTTTGTAGTTCCGTCCTGAACGCCTAAGTTCAATATAATCCGATATCACATCGACGATATCGAGACGTGCCCTTAATTCTTCAACAAGCCTCTCAGCATTCATACAAAAGTATGGCACAGGGCACAAAGAATTCTCAATGATGGGTTATGATGACTATGTATGATCTGATAATCTGCTGAAGCGCCTGAACCCTGAACACTCCTGGATAGCAAAGGGCGAATCCGCACCCCGAATCAACTCATCGAAGAGTAGATTCAGACCCAGGTTGTCACTTGAGATGTGTCCTGCGATGACGACGTTGAGATGGTTTTTTTCTGCCTCTTTCCGATGTTCCTCGCCCAGATGCATAGCTACCAAGGTGCTGATGCCACTGGACGTCATGCTCTCGAATATCTCTTTTGAGCCCTCTGTGCCGCCGGTCATATCCACGAATACTCGGCCGGTTTTCCTCTTTTGAGATCCGACGAGCACCTTCGGTCCCGCACCATTGCGCGCTGCTTCCCTATACTCAGGAATAGCTTTGAGGATGTCCATCACGTCAGAAACCGTATACGGCTTTTTTTCGTCAAAGGTCTTCTGCAGGAATGTGGCAACCATGTTGTCAGCAGGTGTATGGAGACAGATAAAGGGTATGCCGAGCAGCCTTGCCGCATCTACTGATCGTGTATGATTGACAGGCATGAGCTTCCGCTCCACTTCCTTAATCCTTCCCTCCATAAGGTCCTCTGCGGTGCCAATAGGAATACCGAACGCATGGAGGATATCAGACTGCATCCGCATAACGTCGTAAAGCTTCGCGTAGGCGCTTCCAGCAGGATGATGACTGACCACGAGGTCCACTTTCACTCCCCTCTCCCTAAGCCTGTCAAAGAGGAGGATCTCCCCGACCTCCATATCGATACCGATGAGAATGCTCGTTATTTCTTCGTCGCCGGTCCCGTTGAGAATTCTCGAATCCGAGTAGGGGTTCAAAAGGGTTTCGGGATCAAAAAATTCTCTTTCGTCTTCTTTCAGGGAATCATATTCTTTTTTCTTTCCCTCGAGGTCCTTTACAACGGTTTCTTTCCCTCTCGGATCGTTTTCTAGGCCAATTGCTATTGCTCTATCAAACAGTTCTCGTAGTCGCAAGGGGGGCATCCTCTCATGATGACTCTATCAATTCTCTGACGCGCTGATTCACGTACTTGCCATCAGCGGCACCCTTTATCCGAGGCATGAGTATGCGCATCACCTTACCGATGTCCTGGACATTCTTCGCACCTGACTCTCGTAGTGCATCGAGAATGATTCTGTCCAGTTCCTGGTGGCTAAGCTGTTGCGGCAAATACGTCTGGAGTATCGCGATCTCTTCCTCCTCTTTTGCAGCAAGATCCGCCCTCTGCGCCTTCGCAAATTGCTCAACGGATTCCCTCCTCTGCTTTACCATCGAGGAAAGCACTGCAACGACCTCATCTTCTGTGAGTTCTCCGCCCTTTTCGATCTGCTTGTTCTTTACGGCTGCCTTCGCCATTCGCAGAACAGAAACCTTGATCTTGTTTGACGCCTTCAAGGCCACCTTGAGCTCATCATCGAATCGTTGGATAAGAGATATCAATCTTACCTCACCATAAGCTTTACTTTTTTGAGAGCCTTTTTACGAGCTGCAATGGCCTTCTTCTTTTTCTTAACGCTCGGTTTCTCGTAATGCTCTCTCTTCTTTACCTCCGAAAGTATCCCTTCCCTTTCGCACTGCTTCTTAAACTTCCTCAGTGCATTCTCAAAGGAATCGTTCTCTCGTACCCGTACAGAGGGCATCCATACACCCCTCCTCCCTATTGTTGGATTCTCACGTCTGCCCCCGAAAGGCACGGGACAGAATAAATCATAATTTACCAAGTATATCTTTCATGTGTCAAGGAAAAGAAAGCCTTTTTCCTCTTTCCAATATACGGGGAATCTGATACAATTTTCTATGCAGCCGAACACGCACGAATTGAAAAAAACCGTATTCAACGAAATGCTGAACATGGCCGGTCGTGTCTTCCTCGTGGTGAGATATTCTGAGAACGTAGTAATAGGAGACCGAGGGTTTACCCAGGATGAGTTGAAAAAGGGCATCGTGCTGGTTTTCAACAATACAATGAAATTCTCGTGGGTTGACCAGGGGATTTCGGCAGCAATGGTCTTCGGCGCAAAGAGTCAGGAATGTTTCATACCGACAAACGATATCGTGGTCATCTACTCTCCTGAATTAAATGCCCAGTTCATGACCGGACCGCAGCCTCCCGCAGAAGACTTCGATAAAAATATCGTCCGGAAGAAGGAGAAAAGTAGAAAAAGCGTGAAAATATCTCACGATTCCAATAATGTTGTGCGGGTAGATTTCCAGAAGAAGAAAGAGAAGGCGACAGAACGTTAGAGCCTAAGGGAAGGAATTTCCGGGTCTCTATCAATAGATAAGTGCATATCCGGTATGCCATCAGCACTTTCAACAAGACTATCTATCTGCCAAAACTCGGATGACTGGTTGCCGTGCGCTCAAAAGCTCTACGTAAGCTTCCTGGTTCCCTCGCATCGGTCCTACATCATCTCTTCAAGCGTTATGAGGACACCCCGTCCGAGGGCGGCTAAGTCATATCCCCCTTCGAGGACAAAGACCGTCGGCAAAGAAAATGAAAGGATGCCTCTCACGATACTCCTGATCCCTTCGTCGGAAACCCTGGTCGCTGCAAGGGGGTCATCCTGATGAATATCGTAACCAGCAGAAACCATAATTATGTCAGGTTGAAACTTCCTTACTAACTCCGGCAAGATGGTGTGATAAGCAGCAACGTATTCCCTGTCACCAGAACCACTACCCATAGGAATGTTGCGCGTAAAGCCCTCCCCTTTGCCTCTTCCCTTCTCTGAAGTTCTCCCGGTGCCGGGATAGTGAGGGAACTGATGCGTGCTGAAATAAAAGATAGTGTCATCATCCTCAAACATGTGCTGGGTGCCATTGCCGTGATGAACGTCAAAATCGATGACAAAGACCTTCTCATATCCGATCTTCTGAGCATATCGGGCGCCAACAGCAACATTATTGAAGATACAAAACCCCATGGCCTTGTCAGGTTCGGCATGGTGTCCAGGCGGCCTAACGGCACAGAAGGCCCTATGAATCTCGCCACTTTTACATCGATCAGTTGCTTCCATCACTGCTCCAGCAGCATATAATGCTGCTTCAAGAGTCCCCTTCGAGACAAACGTATCGGGATCTGCATATCCTTGCCCCAAGTTTCTGATCTTCTCCACATACCGATGGTGATGCACCATCTCTATATCAGAAAAGTCAGCCTTCCGCGGCTTCATATGGATCAGTTGCCCAAACAGTGCAGAATCTTTGAGGGTTCTGACTATGGAGAGTAACCGCTCCTTGCATTCAGGATGCCCGATAGGCGCTTCGTGCTGGAGGAAAATGTCGTCGTAAAAAAAACTCACCTTCATATATATATTGTATACGAAGACGCGTTCTCAGTCAAAAAAACCGGCTTTTTCAGGGACAGTGAACGATAGATCACTCTGCCGAAAGGCAACGACGATATCAGCTTTATAAACCTCACTGGAACAAACTTCTGAAACCGTGCCCGGTGATGCCTGCCGAACCCGGCAATCCCAGGGCAACTCCGTGCACGCTGATGATCCGAAATAGGCTCTTGCACAGAAATAAGCAAATGTGATTTAATGATTAAATTTATTTATTTGACCATAAACTGATGTATATATTACGCTGTATCAATTTCATTCCCGGTCCAAAGAGTACTCGGAAGAACAAAATAGAAAAAGGAGGATGTTATGTCAAAGAAGTATGAGACCCCGCTCCTAAATGAGTTGGAAAAAGGCTCATTCCCAAGCTTTGTGACGGAAATCAAGAAAGCAGCGGTACACCATGACATGGCTGCTGATGAGCTTGGACAGCTCGAAAAGTCTTACAGGGACAGACGCGGTTACTGGAAGCACGGAGGTATCGTCGGTGTCCGCGGATACGGTTCAGGCGTTATCGGGAGATATTCGTCCCTGCCTGAGGAGTTCCCCGCTGTCGCAAACTTCCACACCGTAAGAATCAATTCAATCTCGGGATTCTTCTACACATCGAAATTTTTGAAGGAGATGTGCGACATCTGGGACAAATATGGGAGCGGTCTCACAAACATGCACGGCTCCACAGGGGATCTGGTTCTTCTCGGTACGACTACCGAAAACCTTGAGCCTATTTTTGCTGAATTCTCCTCCCGCGGGTGGGACCTCGGGGGTTCCGGTTCTGCGCTGAGGACCCCGAGTTGTTGTGTCGGACCGGCACGGTGCGAGTGGTCCAATATTGATACTCTTGATATCACCTACAGCTTAACACAGGAATGGCAGGATGAAATGCACAGGCCCGCCTTCCCGTATAAATTTAAGTTCAAGACAGCCGGATGCGCTGTCGACTGCATTGCCTCGATTGCTCGTGCAGACTGTTCCATCATCGGGACCTGGAAGGGCAAGATCGCTATCGAGCAGGCAGAAGTGGCCAACTATGCCAAGAAGGGCATGAATATCTCAGAGGAGATTGTAAACCGCTGTCCGAGCAGGTGTATGAGTTATGACGGCAAAGAGTTGAAGATAACCGATGAAGACTGCGTACGCTGCATGCACTGCATCGCAAAGATGACAAAGGCACTGAAGCCAACCGGTGAAAGAGGAGCAACCATCCTCATCGGCAGCAAAGCTCCATTCGTCATCGGTGCAACCCTCTCTTGGGTAATCGTTCCGTTTATAAAGATGGAGCCTCCCTACACTGAATTTAAGGACCTCATCAGAAAGATGTGGGAATTCTGGGATGAAAACGGAAAGAACAGGGAGAGGATCGGTGAACTTATTATCCGGAAAGGGATGAGAGAGTTCCTCGAATATATCGGACTAGACCCCGTCCCTCAGCAGGTAAAAGAGCCGAGGAGAGACCCCTTCTTCTTCTGGACCGAGGAAGATTTGCAGAAATAACCACTTTTTAAGAAAATAAAAGGAGGAATTTTATGTCAGCACCACAGAGAAAAACAGATATCGGACCGCCTCATTATAAAGAGTTCTTACCGCCTGTGATCCAGAAGAATTACGGTGATTGGAAAAACCACGAGGTTTTGACTCCCGGTGTAATGGTTCATGTCAGCAATAAGGGTGACAAAATATGGACGATAAGGGTTGCCTCACCGAGGCTTCTCAGCACGACGACCATCAGGGACTTGGCTGATATGGCGGAGAAGTATTGCGCCGGCTACATCCGCTGGACAACGAGAAACAACGTTGAGTTGCTCGTCTCCGAGGAAAAGAACCTTGAGCCCCTGCAAAAGGAACTCAAGACCAAGAAATACATGATCGGTGGTATCGGCCCGCGGATAAGCAATATCGTTCATACCCAGGGATGGATCCACTGCCATTCCGCATGTACAGACGCATCAGGACTTGTCAAGGTCTTGATGGATGAATTCGCCGATTATTTCACGACGAAGGAGACACCGGGCAAGGTGAGATTGGCAGTTGCCTGCTGCGTCAACATGTGCGGCGCTGTCCACTGCTCAGACATCGCAGTCGTGGCTGTCCATAGAAAGGTCCCTGTCATTGACCATGCGAAGGTGTCGAATATCTGTGAAATTCCGTCAACCATCGCTGCCTGCCCGACTGGGGCGATCAGCCCTGACCCGTCGAAGAAGAGCATAAAGATTAACGCTGATAAATGCATGTACTGCGGCAACTGCTTTACCGTATGCCCTCCCATTGAGATTCATGACCCCGTGAATGACGGTGTAGCGATTGTTGTGGGTGGCAAGGTAGGGAGCCTCAGGTCTAACCCGAAATTCTCAAAGCTCGCCGTACCGTTCATTAAGAACAATCCCCCGAGATGGCCTGAAGTCACAAAGACGGTAAAAACGATCCTTGATACTTATAATGCAGGCGCACGGAAGCATGAGAGAGTTGGAGAGTGGGTCGAGAGGATAGGCTGGGAGAAATTCTTCAAGCTCACAAACTTGCCGTTCACCTTCCAGCATATCGATGACTTTGTCATTGCCAGAGAGACCTTCAGGACAGCTTCAACTTTCAAGTGGTAAGTGGTAATATGTAATGTGTAGTGAGGGAGGGGGCTTTGCCCCCTCCACGTATTAACCATCCGAGCAAATGAGGTGGCAGAATGGAAAAAGATGAAGTTAGGAAGAAGATTTACGAGTTGGTCGAGAAGTCGGTCGGAAAAAAGAAGTTGAAATCTTCTGATATTCAGAAGACCATTTCTGCAGAGGCTGGTATTTCACGGGATGAAGTTAAAGATGCGTTAAGAGATCTCGTTGACGAAGGAAAACTCATTTATACTTATTTCGGCGGCAGTTTCGTAGAGATTCCACCGAAAGAGTAATTTGTTCTCTCGATATAGATAAAAGGGAAAAGGCAGGCCGCTCAAAGCGGTTATTTGCCTTTTCGTTTGTTCGCGCATTAGAAACCGAGTCCGTTTTCTTTTGGTTCCTCCCTCTGGGATTAGTCGTTATGTTGTTGGTCGGCGTGCCACTTCTCACTGTAGCCCGAACCGATGGGATAAGAGACCGCTAAAAACCAGAGTGGGTTGCGATAGAAATCTCCCGATATAATTTCTCAAAGACGGTTTCAAGTACTCCTCAACTTTTCACCCCCCGCGTCAGAGACGACTTTTTGTTATCCTGAATACCACTCTTTGTGCCACTTCTTAGCATGCACTATCGCTTTCTCAATTCACTGCCTTGTGCGACACGAACTATGCGAGTGTTCAGCAATGGGAAGAAACCCTTCACGCGTTAGCTGTCACCGATGAACGGCATATCCGCATAGCTACCGAAGGAGCGCTTTTAGGCAGCGTGCTCGAGCATGGCTTGAACCGAGCACTGGTCATTGTCAGTGACGATGC
>DMNE01000354.1:0-408 GCA_003453735.1 Nitrospiraceae bacterium
TATCCTCTCAGGTTTCTGTTTGATTGTCTTGCGCCCTTCGTCAGTAAGAGTACTCAGGATCACGTAGTATGGCATAACGACCTCCTTTCTTCTCGCAAGTTCTTCAGAGTGCGTCCCATCTACGAAACCCTGAAGTAATCACAGAATACTCACTTTAAATTATTAGTTCTCTTACTTTTCATTTTACTCTGAATTCGCAAGAAGTCAACAATTTCATACCAAGCATTAACACGAATTCAGCGGTGAGCGGTTTATGCCGGAAGTGCCAGGTGTGTGGAAAAGTAAAATTCAGTTCTCAAAAATGACAGAAACTTTTGAATAAGGTGGCGATCAATCAAAGATCTTTGTTATCTCATCCCTGTCAAAAAGAGGCAGTTTTAAAATCTCATTACGCTTCTTTATCTTCAG
>DMNE01000354.1:492-8065 GCA_003453735.1 Nitrospiraceae bacterium
TGGCACTCCGGAAAAACAGGAATACGTTCTTCTTCAACAATCAGTCCGACGTCTGCCGCACTTGCAAGCTCGAAGAGGCCGGTCGCCAGCCCTCCCTCGGTTGGATCATGCATGGAGTGAATCTCACCATATCGTCCTGCAATGTCCGCATCTTTGAGAATACTGATTCCGGGGCGTTCTATGAAGCCCTTGCACTGTTGAACAAACCCTGTGCCAAAGACCGCTTCCAGATCTTTTCCCTTTCGGCGAGCAATGACGGATGTACCCTCAACAGCTATGGCCTTGGTGAGAAGTATATCATCTCCTGTCTTTGCACCACTCGTAGTGATAAGGCCATCTTTCTTAACCTCTCCGATCATTGCGCCCGCTATAATAACCCTCTCAACGCCCGGAGTAATTTCGGTGTGTCCCCCACACAAGGAAACACCAATCTCCTTGCAGGTAAATGAAAGCTGCCGAAAGATTTCCTCTACGAGTTCATTTGTTGTGTGTTTCTCAGGCAGAAGAATTGAAGTAAGCAGCCACAGTGGTTTTCCGCCCATGGTAGCTATGTCATTTGCATTGATTCTTACAGTATAAGTTCCAACATCTTCAGCTACAAAGGTAATCGGATCTGTCGTTAGAAGTAGATACGTCTCACCCATGTCAATAGCGGCCGCATCCTCTCCGATAGAAGGTCCTACCTTAACCCTCTCATCTAGGGATGCATAGGCCTTAAGCATCTTGGTGAGTATGTCTGGCGGCAGCTTTCCAACCGGAAGTAACTTAACTCTCCGGTTCATTCTTTATTTATGCTTTGAGGGTCTATCTCTCTTAATACCGTATTCTTTATGCAGCAGAATTTGTCGTGGAAGTTCGGGACTAGCTCATTTAAGGTCATTTTTAAGGACTTAATTTCCAATTTCAGGCAGTCTACTGCCTCTTCCAGATCAAGTCTCGTTTTGTCCACATCGTCTCCCAAAAGTTTAACTTCTTTCTCCAGAAGACTAACTTTCTCTTCCAGCTCTATTTCCTTCTTTAACATAGACCACCTCCTGCAGATTGGTTATAACTCATTACATAGCAAACTTTTGTGAAAATTGCAATTAGCCCAAGAAAATCGGGCGGGCCGAGAAAGATCAGAAGGAAAATACTAAGGAAAAAGATGTCGTTCTGTCCTTTTTCCGTTTCAGTTCGTTCCTATAGCGTATTCCAAGGCTGGACGCACGCTCTTTGAGCCAGTCAGTCAGTTGGTCTCACCGGTCAGCGCAGAATGCGTGAAAAGAAGATTCGTCCATTATGCCTTTACTCTCATCATAAGTGAGTTACGTCTCCGAGTATCTTGCCTACGAGATAGCCAGAGTAGAAGGCAATTTTGGGCGAGACAGAGACAAGAAGCCTGTGCTTTCCAATGGTCCTTCCTAACGTAACAGCAGTGTAGCTATCATAGGCTAATAAATGGCTAAACGCCGATAAGCTCCGTTAGTCATTTCACTTTGATAAGAGGGTATTTCTCCTTCATCTCTTTGGTGATAAGACCGACTCCTGCGCCGTTTTCAACGGTCTCAATGATAATCATCTTCTCAAACTCTTCAATGTTGACTGTGGCTGGCTTTCCTTTCTTCTCAAGAGATTCCAAAATGAACCCGTCGAGCTCTTTTTCCGTTTCCATGCCCGAAAGCTCGCCTTTATGTCCTCTCCTCACGACCCGGACAAAAAATCTGCTGTTCTCCAACTGATCGATAGAGGGGGAAACAGCCTCTTTCGCCTTATCCCTGAAATCGGCGACATCAAACTGAAAATTTCTCTCCAGGGGTACGATCTGGCCCAGAGACTTAAGCTTTCCCGGAGCTTCCCGCCGTATGCTCTCCAGTGCCTCTAAAAAGATGGGCACATCCGCAACGTAGCCAAGGATAACGTCCCGATATCCGGAGCGCCTGAACTCTCCATAGTTATTCAGAAGCCGTAATACATATCGTTCCTGTCTCTTTTGGGCGGTAGCCAGAATATTCCACTTTTCCATCATTTCTCCTTTCAAACATTATAGTTCGATTTTCAGCCATTTTCCATGATCCCTCAATCATTTTTGAGACTAGTTTTAATTACAATCCCTGGCTTAGCGTGCCCTGAAATAGTAAAATAAATATATGGAAAGAGAGGCATACTTATATGAAAAACTTGAGAATAACGAAGTTAGATGCCTCACCTGTCAGAGGAGATGTGTCGTATCTGAAGGCAAGACGGGTTGGTGTTATACGAGGAGAAACAAGGGGGGAAAGCTCTATAGCCTGATCTATGGCGAGGTATCATCGCTTTCAATAAATCCTATAGAGAAGAAACCTGTCTTCCATTTCTATCCCGGATCGAGGTAGCTCTCTCTCGGGAGCTTAGGGTGCAACTTCAGGTGCCCCGGCTGCCAGAACTGGGAAATAGCCCACTGGAAAGAAGGGTCAATGTATTCTGAATATCTTCCTCCAGATGAATCGGTAGAGCGGGCAAGGGCTTCAAAATGCATTGGCATCTCATGGACATTCAATGAACCCACCCTCTGGTTTGAATACACGCTGGACTCGGCAAAATGTGCCAAATCCCATGGACTTTTTACCAATTATGTTACGAATGGATATATATCGGAGGCGGCGCTTGATGAAATAGCGCCATCCCTTGATGTTTATAGGGTCGATATCAAAGGCTTCTCTGATAAGACGTACCAGAAGATGGGCCATATAAAGAATTACAGCGGAATCCTGAGAGTGACAGAAAAGGCCAAGCAGTATGGGATACATGTTGAGGTTGTCACAAATGTCATCCCTGAATTCAACGACAGTGAAGGAGAGCTGTGGGACATCGCATCGTGGATAAAGAATGCCCTTGGACCTGAAACACCCTGGCATGTTACGCGGTTTTATCCCCACCTGGAGCTCGGTCATCTTACAGCGACCGCCATCCCCGACCTCGAAAAGGCGTGGATGATCGGAAAAGGAGAAGGGCTCTGGCATGTCTATATCGGAAACGTTACGGGCCATAAGAGAGAAAATACCTATTGCCATATTTGTGGAGAACTCCTCATTGAAAGATATGTCTTTGACGTTGTCGCTAATAAGATCAAAGCTGGCAGATGTCCTAGATGTGACGCCCTGATACCAGGAAGATTTCCCGATGTTTGATCCTATCAAGCTTGCAGAATTGACCAAGAAAGAAGTCTGCAAAGCTGGTTTAAGAAAATACTACCGCTTCAGACCTTCACGCTTCTACGGTGGGATATCCACGGCGGACTGCGTCGGGTGCTGCCTTCGATGCGTATTCTGCTGGGCCTGGAAGGTGGTCTCGAGGCCCCTCGATCATGGAGAGTTTTACCGTCCGGAAGAAGTTGCAAAAAGACTGACAGGGATTGCAGAGAAGAAGCGTCTCAGTCAGATGCGTATCAGCGGGAATGAGCCGACCCTCGGCTGGGAACATCTTCTGGACGTCCTCGATCTCATTAATGACAGGTATCTCTTTATTCTCGAAACAAACGGCATTCTCATAGGCGAAAACGATGACCGGCCGAGGGATCTTTCGAAATACAAAAATCTCCATGTGCGCGTGAGCCTGAAGGGAACTTGCAGGGAAGAGTTCTCACGACTTACCGGCGCTTTGCCCGAAGGATTCGATCTGCAGATCAGAGCCCTGGAGTATCTCATCCGGCATCGAGTGAATTGCCATCCTGCTTGTATGACAAGCTTCAGTCCTCCTGATAACATTAAGGCATTGAGACGAAGGCTTAAAAATATTCATGCAGGCTTTGAGGACTTTGAGGCAGAGGAAATTATCCTCTATCCCCATGTCGAGGAAAGGCTCAAAAAATTGAATATCGCATATTATACCGCCCACAGACCAGATAACATTCCGTTAGAGCAGATATAGAGATACGTGCGGCGATCGTTCTTTCACCCCTTTGCATTCACATTTCATTGGGCATTTGCCGCATAAAGCTTTTCTGCAGTAATCCTTGCCAAGCCTCACAAGGGCCGCCTCGAAATCCGGGAAATTCTTTATCTTCATTCCTTCGTCAGTCCATTTTTTCTTTAAAAAGGTAAGGATCTTCCCTTTGTCCTTGCCACGCAAAGGAAGAATACCCATATGTTTTGCCGAGGTGACTACGAGTTCCGAGGCATAGGGTTCGGCCTTCTCCCATATTCCCCTCATCTCCCTCAGAAAGATGTTGACCGTCACATCTCCGATGCCCTTGGCGAGAGCCTTGAGTTTCTCCTCAAGGTCTCTAGGCTCTGATGCCGCCGAATGAAGATCGTTCAGGTCCCCGCCATACCCATCTACGAGCGCTGCGCTCAGATCGAGGAACTTCGTGGCTGTTTTGAAGTCATATCTCACATAGCCGCCCCTATCGAGAATCTCTACGAGACCATCCCATCCAGTATTGAGGATGTCTTTAGGTGAAATAATACGCTCCTTTTCAAACTCTTTGTATGTCTTAATTACAATGCTCTCCGATATCCTAGTACCAAAAAGCACTGACGCAAACAACCACTTAAAGATTTCCTCCGGATCCCGTGAAGAAAGGTCAATTTCCAGGGCGACCGCAAACCTTCCTCCTACCCTCTCGATCAGCGCCTTTAGAATCCTTTTGTTATCCATTTTCTCCTCTCTTCACTCCGTACTCCCCCCTTAAGAATACATAGAGCACCGCGCATATCGCCTTTTGCTTGACTTCTTTCTCTTCCTTTTCGAACAGAACAAGGGTTTGGACTCCGTATTCTGTTATGGGTGCAATGAGTTTTCCCCCGATCTCGAGTTGCTCCATCAATGGCGACGGCACCTCCTCACACGCGGCGGTCACACATATCCTGTCGTACGGAGACATTTCGGGATAGCCAAGGCCTCCGTCCTTTCGAACAAGCATAATGTCATGATAGCCTGCAATGTCGAGATTGCCTTTGGCGAACTCGAAGGTCAGGGGATCAATTTCAACCGATACAACGAGGCCCTCATTGCCGACAACTTCTCTTGCCAGCGCAGTGCCATAGCCCGACCCGAGACCGACCTCAAGAAACTTATGGCCCCTGTCAAGCCCCAGAGGCTCGTAAAAGAGGGGATAGCTGTGCGGGCATGATATCGTCGCATTTTCGCCGGGAAGGGGAAGAGGAACTTCAAGATAGGCGTAGTCTTTATAAGAGGGAGGAATAAAATCCTCTCTCGGGACTTTGAGCATTGCATTTTTTATGCGCTCTGATCTAAGGAATCCATGCCTGATGAGCCACTTTACCTTTTCTTCTCTTTCCGTTCTTAATTCTTCCCTGCTTTTTTCAGGTTGTTTCGGTGGCGGCACTATCCAGCCTTCCATTGTCGGCTCCAGTCGGACTTTACTTGATCCACACTTTTTAAGGAGAAGGGCATTCCATATCGGACTAGCCAGATTTCGTCTTCTTATATATTGTATTAAGATTTTTCTGTAAAGGCAAAAATGACGATAGTTTTTGGACACCTGGAGACAAGACTCCATTTTGTGATATGCCGTGACATTAACGACAACAGCTTGACAACCACCTGGAATGAGTGTATAAGAGAATCAGGAGTAAACTTACCGGAAGTGGTGGTCTTGCTCCTCTCAACTCGATATATAAAGGTTATAAAGTCGTAGGGCGTAAGTTGCAGGCTGTAAGAGGCTTAAACTGAATGCTTCAAAATGTAATAACCGCTGAAACATAAGAGGAAGCAGGCACCACTTTCTTATTTCTGTTATAGGATAGGTGGCAGGTGAGGGGGCATCTCGCCGACATATGATTATAGCTGTAAAGACTGCACCAGAGATTTCACTGTCTTTCTCTCGCTTGAAGAATTTGATGCAAAACCAAAGATCAAGTGTCCTCGCTGCAAAAGTGAAAATGTGCGAAAAAAAATCACAGGGTTCTTTGCGAAGACGAGCAAGAAGTCATAAGATGTCTCAACTGACCTAGAGAAATTCTGCAGCTATATTATGGGGTGCCGTGTCGTAGTTGAGGCCACGCACCGGCACAACCGGGAGGGCAAGCTCTACCATGTGAGCGTAGACCTTATGTTACCGCACAGGATAGTCGTGGTAGATCGAGAGCCACGTGCGCATGCTGCCCACGAGGACATCTTTGTGGCGGCGTGGGGCGCCTTTCACGCAGTGCGACGGCGACTTGAGGATCAGGCGCGCCTTCTGCGCTGGGATGTCAAACTACATGAGACGCCGCCGCATGGCTTGGTTTCGAAACTTTTTCTCGAAAGATGGCTACGGTTTCATCGAGACCTTTGATGGAAGAGAAATCTACTTTCATAAAAACAGCTCCTCGAAAATGCCTTCGCGAAACTTGCCGTTGGAAGCAAAGTTTATTTCTTCGAACAGAAAGGCGAGAAGGGGCCCCAAGCCAGTACCATCAGACTTCTCAAGAAGAGTAGATCTAAAGGAGTTGAATGAATAAAGTTTTTTTATCTATTGCTTTTTTGGGTTTATCTCTTATCTCTATGGTTGCAGAAGGGGCAGCCTGGAAATTAATAACACCCAAATTGAGCGATTCTTTTCTCCGGGCAAAGGTAATACTCCTGGTTAACTCATTTTTGGTCATATTAGGCCTGGTGTGGTGGCCTCGGTAAGAATTGCCGCATCAAAAAATCAGTCTTCGAGTTCGATGGTGACTGTTCAGCAGCATTGTGGAGCGAAAAATGAGCGTTTTGGACGCACCTGTCCCTTGTAAGTTCTCTCCATTTTCCCGGATTTTCGGCCTTATGTTCTGATCGGCATAGGGTTATTGCATCTCTGCCACAGTTTTTCAAACTTCAATCCCTCCATGACCGTCTTTGTCACCTTCAGGGTTATCTGTCTGCTTTTACTTACGATCTTTGCCGCGAAGTCCAACACCTTCCGCCTTACCGTTGTCGCATAGCTGCCTATCGGCATTACCTCTACCAGCACGTCCTCTTTGAAGGTCTCAAACAGGAAAAAGGCTATTACCATGCAGTAATATACTGCGCTGTTCGCCGCAAATCTCTTGAAGGGCAGTTCCTCGAACCCGAAGTCCTTTATTCCCCTATGCGGCAGTTCGTCTGCGCCTCTCCGGTGATGACTGCCGATTACCGATTCCGTCTTCGTGATTTCCTCCCGCAACGCTTCGCTGCATCCGGCAAGCGCCTCTTCGTTTATGCCTATGTTCGTCAGTATTATGTTGTCAGGCCGCACAAAGTCCAATAACCGCTGCTCTCCTTCATAATAGGGCCGCGTATAAATCGCCCGATAAAACCTCCTCCAGCTCTCGCACCGGTAGCCGAACTCCACATAGTCCCATTCCTGATGCCCGTTATCGTATCTTTCCCATTTCCCTCCCTGCGCCCCTACATATTCCTTGACGCTACTGTACATCTTCCCCGATACGATGAACAATACGCGCAACTTCTCAAGAGCCTCAAGGATCTTTTCATCAAAAAATTCGCTGTCTATTTCTACAGGCTTGGGGTGAAACCCATCTTGGAGAAATCTCTCAAAAAAAGGCAGAAAAGCAAGTTCTATTTTATGCAGACCGATAGGTGGTATCTCGAAAGATATATTTATCTTATTGTTGGGATTAACCTCTCCTGG
>DMNE01000354.1:8102-13407 GCA_003453735.1 Nitrospiraceae bacterium
AACCTGTTGTACAGGCTTGGTGCCGAACCGCGACTCTGCATAAATTTATAAATAAGAAACTGGTAATCCTGTCTCTAGGACTCTCATCCTGACATCAATACAAGTTCCCTCCTTCAGTATCCTTTTTTTGCGCACAAAATTACCTACGGTCTCTTTTTTCACCTCTTTCCCTTCAAGAAAGGAAAATCAATATGCTCCCCAAATGAGGCCTTTGCAAGAAAAGGCCTATTTCCTTACATATTTGAAAACAAATTGTCGAATACATGATGACAGTTTGAGACTTGACTTTAAGAATGATCACTTGCAGTACTCACCCCTTAAAAATAAGTACATCAACTAACTTATACCTTACTGAAGAACATCTCCGTTAACAAGTGCGGCAAGCAGTCTTGCGTCTTCAACGCTTATTTTCTGGGATGTTTACGCCCTTGTCTTGATCGGTATAAAACATAACCCATATATCCCACGATACCTGCATTAACTATCAATATGGTAATTTTAGGCCACGTCACTGTGCGCATAATTTCGAATAGTTCGACAGGAATGTACATCCCCCCGGTCAGAAGAGCGAACCATTCAGCCCATTGCCGCTGCCTCCATAAACCAAAAGCTTCGACGAAGCGAACCGCTGAGTAGAGCAGAGCTGAAAAGGCCATTACCCAGAGGTGAACATCGGTCAAGTGACTGGCAGCATCGATGAAAATCTGGGGATAGTGTCTGGCAGGATTTAAATGGAAGTGCCGAACGAGCTGCTCGGCAGCCGAATGAAGATCCTTGTGAATGAACGCAAGCAACCCGAAGCCGACAAACAAAACAAGCGCTCCTTTTGTCGCTTCGAAGAGGGCGACGACGCGCAGTCCACCCTTTAAATGTTCTCTGCTCTTCACTTTGCTCATAATATCAGGGATGCATCATGAACAGTATTCTTGACAATGCCTTTGTATGCTCAATAATCACTATAAATAATGCTGCAATATAGCCAGACTCGAGATCAAGATCAAGACATACGAGCCCAAATTGGTCGATCAATTCGTGAACTATACTTTTCGAGGCGTTGTCCAAAAAATCCCATATTGCAATTATGAAATTAAAGTAATACAATTACTTTACAAGCACATTTTACTTGGCGATTAAGGAACAAATATCATGAGCACAATAGTGATTACGGTTGATTTGGGGCATTTCAAGGCTTATAGCATCACCAGGGATCCCCTTGGACGCCCCATAATTGATTTGATAGAGAGTTATGATTCTCTTGAAGGACACGGCAAGTTAGCAGACAAGTTGAGTGATAGGGCGGGAAGATTCACAGGAGGAGGCGGAAAAGATGAGGTTGCCAAGGGATACGGTGAACTTCACCATCTTGAGTCGGAAACCAGAAAAAAACTCGAAAAAATGATCGCTATGGATATCAACGCGTTAATAGAAAAAGAACGTCCAGAAAACTGGTATTTGGCAGCTGCCGAAAGAATTAGCAAAGAGGTCGTCAAAAATTTGGACCCGAAGATAAAAGCCAAAATGGATAAAAACATCTCCGTTGATTTAACGAAAACCTCCAAATCTGAAATCTTAAGTCATTTTGCATAAATCTTGTCCTTTTCATCTTGCTTTTTTTCTGGTATGCTTTTTTTATATATTGCCCAAACTACATAGCCTTTTAGAAAAGTATGAGTTTAAGGAGTGGAGTTAATAATCCTGTCCAAAAATCATAAAGATGGTATAAAGAGGAAACATCCGCGAAGTCCTATGATTTATAATGTAATAAAGTTTTGCCAAAATCCCCGCTCTCCGAATAAGATCTCTTGATGGGTCTAAGTATTGACATTCACTCTATCGAAGAGTTTGCTAACAAAAGGAGAGACACCATGGAGGTTGAACTATGAGCTATTCACAGGTTGCTTTGGAAGACAAGATCCTGAAAATGTATCCGGAGATCGGGCAGCAGGGCATCTCCTTGAGCCTGGGGTTTGACAAGGAGAGGAATGCCTATATCGTGAGACTTCAGAAGGACGATGTTAAACGGTACGCATTTCTTGACAAAAAAGACGCCGACTCCTGTATGGACGGTAACGTATGCATCTACCTTGGTTTTCTGATGGGCCAGTATATTTCGGATATCGAGTTGGAGTTAAATAGCCGCGTATAGATTCCGCCCTGAAATTGTGATATCTCTGGAAATTTGGACAGCAGGGGTTTTTGACGCTCTCTGCCCCTTGCACAGTAACGATCACGGTTTCCTTCCCGTACTGCGCCGGGACAAGTGTGATATGTATGGAGTCACGTGTACCACTAATAATCTTCCGGGCCAACAGCGATCATCGGCGTTTTGGGATAGGATGCGTTTCTCATCGAGGTTAGAGTCAATTAGAGGAGAAAAGCTATGAAGCCTATAGGGCTTCTTATGCGGGAACATCGGCTTATTGAACGTATGATTGCACTTCTTAAGGCTGAACTGAGCAACATAGCTGAAACGGGAAAGATTGATGATCATTTCCTCGACACTATTATAGATTTTTTCAGAACCTATGCAGACAGATGTCACCACGGAAAGGAAGAGGATATCCTATTTAGAGAACTCGGGACAAAACCACTGTTAGCAGAGCACAAAGCAATGATGGACGGGTTAATTGAGGACCACGTTTTAGCGCGAAACACTATAGAAAGACTCTACGGCGCAAAGCAAAGTTATATGGCACACCAAGTCCCATTGAGCGATGTTACTGATTGCATGGAGATAATTACCCAGCTATATCCTGAACATATAGAAAAGGAGGACAAACACTTCTTTTTCCCCTCTCTGCAATATTTGTCACCGCGTGAACAAGATGCTATGCTGTCTGAGTTCAGGGAATTTGATGGTAAGTTCGAAATCTACGAGAAGATTATCAAGGCGCGGGAAGGAAAATAAGAATAAAGCTATATAGGGACTCAGACCTCGCTCTTTATGTATGATAGAATTTCCTTATGGGAGACTATGGACTAAAGGTCTCGGGCGGCATTCTACTATATCGCCTCTACGATGTGGCCTGGGACATAAATCTGCAAAAGGTCGAAGAAAGAGTACGGTCGTATAGACGCCAGAGCATCGACAGAAAACGCTTCAGTAAGGCTTTTGAATTTACAAACCCGCCGCTGTCTTTGAACTTGAAGGCGTTCGACAAAAACATTAATGGAAAACAATACGCTGTTAACGCTTATGCAAAGGCATATGACTACGGCGTCCTCAGTATAATATTCGAGATACCGTTCAAAGAGATTGAGACAAAAGACTTTGAGGGTCTTGCGAAGAACGGGGACGAGCCCTTTAAAGAAGATTTTCGAAAAGCGCTTGACCGTCTTGTTGATGACCTCGGGGATGCTCTTCATCAGGCAAACCGAAGCAGGTTTGAAGAGGACTACACAGTTTATTACCTGACACAATTAAATCCGGAAAAAACTGCAAGGGATTTCCTCAGGATCTGTGACATTGGAAGTCTCCTTCTTTACGAGGAGGGGGAAAGCCCTGCCGGCGAAGCAGTCAAGGAAGAACTACTTTCTTTCAGGTTCTCTTATTCGGACAACGACCTGGTAATCTTAAGCTGGGACAAGGCCTTCGTCCTTGAACCCTCCGGGAGCATGGACATTCCTGACCTTCTCGAGTTTGCCAACACACAGCTTCTCGAACTCAGGGTCTATGACGATATGGTTGACAAGGAACTTGATATCATAAACGATCGTATTATTACAGAGGTTTCTCCATCCATATGGAAAATCAGACGCTATGAGGAGTTGGCGGCGAGGGTAATGCGCACAGTTACGGACCTCACCGGTATCACAGAAAAGATCGACAACTCCCTTAAGGTGACTGAGGATGTTTACTATGCAAGGGTTTACATGGCTGCCCTTTCCCTTTTTAAGGTGCGGGAGTGGGAGACAAGCATAGAAAGAAAAATAAACATAGCTTCAAGGGTCTACGACATGCTCTATCGAGAGATATCAAACAAAAGGACAGAGCTCCTTGAATTCATAATCGTCATCTTAATTGCCATAGAGATAGTATTATTTCTTATGGTCAGATTGTAAAGGTCACCGGGTATGCATCGATGGCCGTTCGGTGCGAAGAAGGAAGTGATAGAGACATGAAGTATTTCGAGTTCAGAAGGGATGATGTTTTAAGAAAAGTCTTTCTCTTTAAACGGAAAGTTCATTTATCAGGCCCCGTTTGACGAGGAGGGTGGATCAGTCTGTGACCCCTGCGACTATAAAGCGGAGTGAATCGCAAGAACTATAAGAATAGCATGGAGGAACTTTTTTCACAAAGAGTCCCATTGATCTCGCTATGTAGCTTTCCTCTCCAGAAAGAGGCACGGCTTGTTTATCGGCTTCACTTACTATTCCACAGGTTTTTGGAAAGTGAATCTGCTGCGGTGGATTACCGAGCCACGCTGTATCGCAGCATCGTTTTGTCTTTTCCCATAAGTTGTGGTATGGTGGTCTTATAGTTGAGAGCCAAGGATGAAATCAATGAACATATTGCTTGCAACTGACGGATCTGAATATTCAGAAGGTGCCGCCGTCCAGACAGAGATTGTGAAAAACAGCAAATGGGGCAAGTTGTTTGACTCCTATCCGGGAGGCGAAAGGTAGTCATGGCCTATGTCAGTCTCGCCTTTGCCACAGTCCTTAACGCAACGGCGAATATATTGATCAAGGTCGGCGTGATGAGGGTTGGAAGCCTGGAAGGCATGGCCCTACCGGTGTTCATAAAAAAAATGGCGCTTAATCATGTTCTCTGGGCGGGTTGCTTCTGTTTTGCCGCCGCACTTGTTGCGTACAGTTTTGCCCTGTCAAAGATCAATCTGAGCGTAGCATACCCGATAATGACATCCATAGGATACGCCATAGTTATACTAAGCTCTGTTTTCATCATAAAGGAGACACTGAACATCCACCAGATAATCGGCGTTTTGGTAATAATCTGCGGAGTATGGATGGTCGCCTGGTGAAGTTCGATATCGTCCGTGTTGTCAGCACCCTTGAGACTACCACGGTCTGAAAACAGTGAAAATATCTCCACCTATATCTTGGAACTGATTTCCTCGCGCGGTTACAATATAAGAATCCCGCCGTTTCTTTTGCCCCTGCTTTTTCAATGGTCTATTGACTCTTCTTCTTTGTCCCTGGCCTTAGAGAGGCGGGCAATCCCCTAAGCTGTCGTTCTCCTTGATTCATATCTGCCGATCCTCCGTGTTCCATCGGAAGATACGTCTCATCCCCTATTATGCCGGACTCGATCCTGCAACGTATCTTCACCCTAAGAAAACAA
>DMNE01000163.1 GCA_003453735.1 Nitrospiraceae bacterium
TTCCAGGCTGAGCTCCTCTACGGTGGCCGCAAATCCTACTGCCTATTGTTTCACTTCAACTTGTGGAATTCAAGTAAAACCTAAAAAACATGACTTCAAACCATAATCATCGAGTTTGAAGATTAGCTTGGACTAATNNCCGCAACCGCTTTTCCGAGGATCCTTCCTTGTAATCTTCTCTTCCCTAATGCCTAAAATTTGTCTATATTTCAACTGTAAATCAGCAATGTGGAAGCAGTACAAAAAATAATGTTATATGCAAGGGAAATGAAATATGGCTAAAATGTTTGATGCTATGAAGAAACCATATGTATGGATTTTTGCAAGTGTCGTATATATTTGGCTTCTTGGGTTAATCAAACTCTTCGCTACAATCGGTCCTGCATATGTTATTTTAAGAATAGCGCATACGAAAAATTCCTTTTGGATAACGGACATAGGAAAAGCATTTCTATTTTATGCGCAAGAAGTTTCAAAACAATGGGGCTACAGGTATGAGTACGTTTTGTATTCCTTCCTTGCAAACATTCTTATATTCATCCCTGCTATGGTGTTGGGTTTCTTCGTAATACGCAAAAAACTCTGGGCACGAAATACTATAATTGTCCTTGTCTCCGTTTATATCGTTTACACAATTCCATTTGGATTGTTAACGTCCACGTGGAAATTTACCATCTTGAGTCTGAATAAGATAATTCTTCTCGCAATCATATACGTACTCATGCGGAAATCCAGTAAGGAAGTGTTTTTGCGTGAAAGAGGAACATAGCCAATCGCTTAGGGGGATGCGGCAAAGGCCCCCCGCCCATTAGCTTCTCGTTATCCTCGCTTTCAATCCGTAATCCTCGATTGCTGGATATGGCTCCCGATATTGACTTGTAGGTGAAGCCCGCAACGGGTTTTCCGAGAGTTTCTTCCTGGAATGTTGTTTTTCAATTTCTACCGTCCTATGCAACATTTCATCCCGCTATACGTAACATATCCTGTTTTCTCTTATGATATTAGTTAGTTAAGCCCTATTATCCATTATGCTTATTTTGCCTAATTCAAGTTCATTCTCTCTTCTTGGCTGGGTCCTCTGCAATACTACCTCCATGGCCTTATAGTAATCCCTCTGTACCTTGAGGTTCGACACTCTGCAGTAACACTGTGTTGTAGTGATCCTGCGATGGCCCAAGAGATCCTGGATCGTGACAAGATCGGCGTCTGCATTGAGGAGCTGGGTAGCCATGGTATGTCTTAGGTGGTGGCACGATACCTCTATCCCGCTCTTTTGGGCATAGTATTCCATTCTTTTCTGGATACCACGCACGGAGATGGGCTTGTCTTTCATGGGTCCTTTCTGTACCAGAAACATTTTCTTTATCTTTGGTGTTCCCCGTTTCTTAAGATACTCGGCCAGAGCGATCCCGGTATCCTCACTGAGATAAACGACTCTGTCCTTGCTGCCTTTTCCGTTGAATACGAAGAGTTGTCTCCTGGGATAGTCTATCGCATCGATGCTCAGTCGTGCAACTTCTTCAACACGTAACCCGCATCTGAGCATCAGCATGAACATGGCCCGGTCTCTCGTGTCTTTAATCTCTTTAAAGAGTAACGCAACCTGCTCGTCTTTGAGGTGTTTGGGGAGCGGTTTCGGAAGGCGAAGTCGATAAGCCTTTTTAACCGGATTGATCAGTTGCAGCCCCTCTTCGTCGTGAAGATGGTCATAGAAGGCGCGGATAGTTCCGAGGTGGCAGTTGATGGTCTTAGGTCTGTGCCTTTTTCTCAAGAGATGTTCCGTGTAGGCACCGATCTCCTTGTGGGTAACCTCCTCGATGGGCATTGTAAACCAGCGGCTGAACTGACCGAGGATGTTCAGATAATTCTTTACCGTATGGACCGAATAGTTCCTTCTCTTTAAGAACCTTCGATAGCTTACGATCAGTTCAGCATTGTCCATGGAGCCCCCCCTGTTCTATGACCCCCATGGCACGAAAGTACTCCTCCTCACGAGTTTTGTCAGTAAGCCTGGCATATCGACGAGTCATCTCTATATTATGGTGACCCAAGAGCTGCTGGAGGCATTCCAGGCGCATCCCGGCATTTAAGAGTTCACTGGCGAAGGTGTGACGGAGGGAATGAACCGTATAGCCGCTGTCTTGCAGCCCTGCCTTCCTCAGATACTTCACAAAAAGATGGCGGGCCGTACTGTAACCTAACTGGTCACGTTCCCGACCGTAAAAGAGTGCCCTCTTTTTGTGATCCCTCTTTGAAAGCCACCGTCTTAAGGCAAACAGGGCGTCATCGCTTAGGTAGACCACTCGTCCCAAACTATTCTTCTCGCCCTCAAAAAGATGGATCTTCCTCTCCTTGATATCGAGATCGTTGACCTTCAACGCGAGAAGCTCGCCGATCCTCATCCCCGTCCTGAGAAGAACCAGAATCATGGCCCGGTCCCGGATGTGGTCAATAACGGAGAGAAGTTGCCGGACATCGCCGGGGTGCATGGCCCGAGGTAGTAAATCAGGCAACTTTAGCCTGATCTTTCTCTTAAGAAGTGCCTCGGGAATGACCCTCTCTTCGATCAGAAACCGCAGGAAACCTAGGAGGTACATCAGTCTTGTCCTCGCGGATGTGATTTTCGTTCCCCGGTCCTGCTCGTTTTCGACAAAGGCTTCCAGATCATCTCTGACGATTTCTTCCAGTCGGCTCTTGCCCAGGCGGGTATAAAAAGCGAGGAAAAGTTCTATGGCTTTAAGTGAATTACGGAGGCTATTCGGCTTGTGGTTCAGACGCCACTTGTGGCGCATGTAGCACTGAACGCGCTCTCGCTCTGGAAGATCCATCGTAGAGAGCTTCTGAAGCACTTGGTCGATGATGATCGATTGATGCTGATCATGTAGTCTCTCTGCTTCATTGTTTGATTCCTGCTCAAGTACCGATGTCTTATGGGTCATTTCCCCTCCCTTCCCTTAGAGAAAAGCAGGTTAGATAATGACCCTTAGCTATCCTAAGAATCAATCCATTTTGTTACGTATAG
>DMNE01000222.1:0-2803 GCA_003453735.1 Nitrospiraceae bacterium
GATTATGAGTTTGGTAAATGTGATTGAAGCCTTCCCTTAACGGCCCGAAGAGGTCCGCAGGAAATGCGGTGGCGCGGCTCAACTTCATCTCAACACCCCTATCTCTGAAATCACTGGTCCTGAGAAAGATGATAAGTCTTGTCGCCGCAAGCTTATATCGCCGTGCCTTGATGCAGGCGTTCTCAAGGTTTTTCGAGAGCTGGCCAAACACGAAGGTTTTATCTCCGGCGGGAGGGGTGAAGGTTTTTGCCTTGCTGATAGATTGATAGGAGCTTTTTGATTCCTTAGTCACAGGGTAGACAGATCTTCCGTTCAGTTCGTGCCAGATTTCTCTATAGGGCTTTGAGAGATATCTCTGTACAAACCCCTCATCTCTCCTTGCAAACTGAAGGGCTGTTGTTATGCCGAACTTGCTTAGGAACGCAGCCGTATTCTGCCCGATGCCCCAGACCTTTTCCACCGGCAGCTTCTCCAAGTAAAGATGGATATCTCTCCCCGGTATCACGGTAAGACCGTGAGGCTTGTTGTATTTTGAGCCTATCTTCGCCAGTACCTTGGATAGGCTCACACCAACGGATACTGTAATGCCCAACTCTGTTTCAACCGACTCCTGCATCCTCTGGGCGATCATCCCATAAGGACCGTGAAAGGATCTCCGCAGGCCTGTCAGATCGACAAAGGCCTCATCGACCGAGTATTCCTCAACATCCGGTGAAAAACGCCTGAGGATTTCATACATACGGACAGAAAAGAGGCTGTAAGTCTCGTAGTCCGAAGGAAGCAGAATGACATCGGGGCATACCCTTTTGACCTCGTGAAGACTCATCCCCCTCTGCACCCCTCTCTCTTTTGCCTCGTAACTGGCAGCAGCCACAATACCGCGCTCTTTACCTGTTATCACAGGTCTTCCTCTCAGGTTTGGATGGATCGCCTGTTCGCAGGATGCAAAAAAGGCGTCGGCATCGAGATGGAGGATCGCTTTTGGCCAGGAATAGAAGGTTAAAGGTTGGTTGTCCAAGTTTTCCTCAAGACGTCTTTGCTAACGGTATTTTCTTAGTACAGCAGTAACTACTCCGGCAATCTTGAGTTCTTTTTTGGGTTTGATAGGCTGATACTTGGGATTTGCAGGCAGAAGTATCACGCCCTCTCCTCTTTTTCTCAGATATTTCATAGTCCATTCCCCATCAACTTCAGCGATTACGATATCCCCGCTCTTAGGAGGCTCTCCCTTATCAACGAGCACCATGTCTCCAGGGAGTATACCTGCTCCCGACATCGAGTCACCGGATACCTTCAGTAAAAAGGTGGCCTCGGGGTGCTGTATGAGAAGATCATCAAGAGAGAGTGTATCCACCAGTTCTTCCTCGGCAGGGTTCGGGAACCCAGCCTCCACAGTGCCGAGCATTTTTACAGGGCAAGCTATTGATAAAGGGATAAGCCTGCCTTTTGTGTCTCTTTTCAAGACCCTGAGGCGTTCCAGTCTGTTGACGAGTTTGAAAACCGCATTTTTGGAGCGCAGACCCACAATCTCGCCGATTTCTGAAAAGCTTGGCATCCTGGCTTTCTGATAATAGAAACGGGAGATGACCCCGATCCTTGATCGTAGTTTGTCTTCTCTTGAATCCTTCTGCATAGCTTTATCATAAGTGAACGAACGTTTTCTGTCAAGAGTGAAAAAGGAGTAATTAATAGATATTTAAGTTTAAATGAACTCCCTGTGGTCTCTGCCACAGGGTTTCTTCCTTCTGACTTTGACGCCCTGCGGTCTCTGCCGCAGGGTTCTTCACAACACTTTTCTTTTGTAGTCCATGTTTTCATGAAAATGAAAGATATATATCCACCGCGTGAAATTGGGAAAGCTGATAGGCAAATCCGTGATAACCCTGCAGAAAGGGGATATTGAAGGCGCACTGGTCTCCGATTGATACGTAGTTTCGAGGAACGCGAAATTATTGAGAGTTACCCAGATAAGTAACCCTCTGTACGCTCAGACAAGATACTCATTTAGTGCCATGCTGCCATTGTTATCATAAGGAGCAATGCCAAAATGGCACTTATGACACTTCTTGATGTTATTTTTTCTGCATTGCCGTCGGTAAAAGAGCACTCCCCCGGGCGCCTGTGCTCCCCGGGGGAGATTCTACAGGTGACGCGGCAACAGGGTAAATATCATTATGGCCAAATAGGACCGCTATATGGCTTAAACTGTGGTCCTGCGGCCACTACTTCCCAGGCCGTGACAGTGCTGTCGGCGTAATTGGCTACCCACACATTGCCCGAGGCATCGATAGCGACACCGCTTGGATTGTTTCCAACTGCAAGTGTGGTTTGCAATGTCCCACTAGAGTTATACCCTGAAACGGTGTTGGTGCTTGCGCTTGTGACCCACACATTGCCTGCGATATCTATGGCGATGCCTTGTGGCTCAGTGCCAACTGGGAAGGTCGCAATCAGTGCCCCACTGGGGCTTAACACTGAAACGCTGCTGCTGCCTTGGTTTGTGACCCACGCATTGTTCGAGGCGTCTATGGCGATGCTATTTGGCTCAAGGCCAACTGTGAATGTGCCAATCAGTACCCCACTGGAGCTTAACTCTGAAACGTTGTTGCTGCCTGTGTTTGCCACCCACACATTGCCCAAGCCATCTATGGCGATGCCGGTTGGCCCCGTGCCAACTGTGAATGTGGCTAGCAGTATCCCACTGGAGTTTAACTCTGAAACGTTGTTGCTGCCTGTGTTTGCCACCCACACATTGCCCAAGCCATCTATGGCGATGCCGCTTGGCTCAGTGCCAACCGTGAAT
>DMNE01000222.1:2868-7408 GCA_003453735.1 Nitrospiraceae bacterium
TGCCTGTGTTTGTGACCCACACATCGCCCGAGGCGTCTATAGCAATGGCCGATGGGTTAGTACCAACCGATAACGTTGTGGAGGTAGGACCTGATGATGTACTTGATGCACCACAAGCAGTTAGATAGGCTGCTGATAAAAAACTGATTAACACAATACCTATAAAGGACACTCTTTTTTTCATATTCTTTCCTCCTTTGTTAAATTTTNNTTTTCGGTTCAGAGAAATCGGAGTTGTTTGGGGAAGGATGTGTACGGGAGGAGCTCGGGAGATCACAGCTATGGTCACTATTCTATAGATACATCCAAAGCTCTTAGGGTCAACAGAAAAGAGCACAAAAAATGGAGTTATCAGTGCGCAGAGAGTTGCTTTATTTCCAGAGGAGAGGTTATCAGCGAATTTCCATGCCGTGCAACCGGCAGGGGGTTTGGGATCCACGAGATGATGAAGAGAGGCAACGACCATAGAGTAAAGTATAAGAGCAGTGAACAGGATCGACGGATGACTCATCTTCATTATGATACTCACTTCTCAATCATGCTGGGACCACCTGGCTGATGCCGAACAAAAAAGCCGAGCTACCCAAAGGTTGTTCTTCGATAACTCGGCCGTCTTCATTATATACAGAATATACAGACTATATACATAAAAATCAGCCGCTTTCCGCCCCCTTCTCACGGAGAGTTTGGCCTTGTTGAAACAGTTATACAATCTTTGAGTTTAGCAATCCCAGCTTTAAAAACGGCTTTATCGTTGGTGACCGCAGCTGCAACTGAGGTGGTGGGTGCTGCTCCTGCATCAGGATTTGCATTCATTTGTTTCTTGTCTCAAAGGTATTGTTGCTGCGCTGCGTTGACACCTGTACCGGACACGCCAGAGATTCATAGTGCTCAGGGAATGGTGCGACAAGAAAGGATATTAGTTTCAGATCATCACCGAATCCTTATCTGTGGCCACATCGAGGGGCCTGTGAATTACGAACCCCAACGGTAATGGCAAGTAAAAAAATAAGACTGTTAGATTCTTGACCCATTTCTTCATGTTCACGTTTCTCTGTAGACGATTGAGAGGAGTATTCGGTTACAGGTTTTTTCTTAAGATATTTCCTCATGTCGAGAGAAATCTTCGGCCGCTCCTTATGGAAAAGGGTGTTTTATAAACAGCCTTGACCCACTATACAATAGAGCGAGCGCGTATTAAATTTCATGTTCGCATATATGCACTCGCACTCAATGCCGGCGAGTCTCTGAAGTGGACACTCACACCGCTGTACTAACCCAGATTAGGTTTGATTTTGGAGAGATACAGTTATGTTAGCCATGTAAGTTAGCCATGCTGAAAAACAAACGATCTCAATTAGAAGGAAGGATCTGAAAGTAATTAGGGGTCTCGAGACGTAAACGCTGCTTCTCCCGGCGTAGTACGGAGCGAATCCTGCACGATATTCGGGAGTGCCCAGAAAGGAGTGCACTTACTGAACTTGACACTCTTGAAATCTGATATAATGGTGCATACAACTGCAAAGTAATGCCATAGTAAGCTTGCTTTAACGGGAGGACAATGGACAACGTGAATGTGCAGGATTTACTGAGAATAATCGAGTCCGGAAACAGCTTATTCTATGTGGTCACTGATAACGAGCAGAGCACGGAAAGAATTGTAACGCAGGTCGCAGCTCGCATAAAAGGGGCGGGGAGTCCCTTTGTCTGGACTTGCACCGAAGGCTTCATCCGGGAGGGAGCGTCGTTCAAAGACACGGTAAACCCTCTGCCAGCGCTCGATTTCGCCATCGCACAACCGGGATCCGCCACTTTTCTTTTCAAGGATCTTTCCAACTTTTGGGCAAATAACCCGTTTATTATCAGAAAGCTGAAAGAATTTGCCGTGAGGGCCCGATCAAAGATCATAATTGTCATAGGTGAAGAGGAGACGGTGCCGGAACGGTTGAGAGAAGACCTTGTTATTCTCTACCAGGGAATTCCTGTGGTAGCAGAGATCAAGGCGCACCTGGAGTTACTGAAAGGACGTGTTCCGCTGCTGACGCAGGCCTGTGCCGCTGATCCCGAGCTAGTGGGAAAATTGGTGGTGGCGGCCCAGGGGCTTTCTCTTGAGGATATCGAGCGTAGCGTCGGCGCTTTCAATCAGTCTCAGGCCAGCAGCGGCAGCGAAATCGTTCGGGCATTCTTCGAGACCAAACAGCAAATCATCAGGAAAAGCGGCATCATGGAGTTTGTCGTCAATGACACCGCTATGGACCATCTGGGCGGGATGGAAAACCTCAAAAATTGGCTGCAGCGTCGTGAAACAGCATTTGGCCTGGATAACATTTCTTCTGGTGTAAACATGCCGAAGGGGGTGTTGATCATGGGGATATCTGGCTGCGGCAAATCGCTGTTTGTCAAGGTGATCGCCACTCGATGGCGCCTTCCCCTTATCCGTTTGGATATGGGGGTTGTGTATGGGGGGGCGTTCGGCAGTCCGGAGTCCAGCCTGCGCAGGGCGTTAAGGACTGCAGAGGCGATTGCGCCCTGTGTCCTGTGGATAGACGAGATCGAGGCCGGCATTTCATCGCAGGGGTTTAAGGCTGAAGGAGGTGCGGCTTCACGGGTTCTCGGGTCTTTCCTGACGTGGATGCAGGAAAAAAATGCGCCTGTTTTTGTCGCTGCTACCGCCAATGCCATCGAGATACTTCCCGCCGAATTGCTGCGCAAGGGACGCTTCGATGAGATATTCTATATGGGACTTCCCGATGAAACGGCGCGGGAAGAAATTTTCCGCATTCATATGAAGAAGCAGAATATCGATCCTTCAGGGATTGATGTGGGGCTACTGGCGCGATTGGCCAAACGTTTTTCAGGAGCTGAAGTCGAGCAGGTGGTCAAATCAGCGGCTTTCGAGGCCCTTGCCGATAAGCGTCCCATAGTCGAAGAGGATTTCCTAGCAGTTCTGAGAAAGACTGTCCCTCTTGCGGTGACCATGAATGAACAGATAGGGAGCATCGAGGCCTGGGCCTTTAAACGCGCAGTGCCAGCCTCCGGGCAATTAAATCGTTAGGCAATAGAAACGATTTATTGATGCTCGCTGAGTTTTATTTTCGTGAAGACCCCCGCACCGCATAATCCCACGATCTTACCCAGGAAATCAACTCTCAAAAATCGCTCAGGCCATAATAGCTTTGTGTCGAAAGCATCCCGGTGGTTTTCAATATAACTTCAGCTTGTACCCACTCGCTACAAGATTATGTAGGTGGTGGTGCGAATTGCTTGAGGCACTGGGGGGCAAGTTCTCTTTCAGTCATGATATAATTACGGTAAAAAAAGATGGCAAAGGAAAAATCGAAAGGAGGTAACAAAATGAAAACATTACTTTTTGGAACAATGTGCTTAGTATTGATGTTTGTAGTTCCTATGCCAACGATGGCAGGGGTGAGTGTAGGAATCGGAGTTGCTTTGCCACCACCTATCGTCGTTCAGACACCACCAGCTGTAGTGGCTTTGCCTAGTGCACCGGGTGTTTACGTTGCTCCTGACGTTTCTGTAGATCTCTTTTTCTGGAATGGTTGGTGGTGGCGCCCGTGGGGAGGGTATTGGTATCGTTCACATTACTACGATCAGGGATGGGCTTACTATAGGGGTGGTGTTCCAAGTTTTTACCGTCATGTAAATCCAGGGTGGAGAGGATATTACGCAAGACGTAATTGGAACGGTCGCCCGTGGAACTATAAAGTGATTCCTCATCAACAATTTGTACATGGGAATTACGGGCATTATAGGCGTTAATTAAGAGAGTCTTCACAAATAGTTACCTCCGTTTGTCGAAAGCAGACCCTGCTCTAATGAAAAGATTGAAGCAGGGTCTGCAATATCTCAGGAATTTAAAGATTAACTCGTCAAAATTACTTTATACAGAGAGAGCCCCTGCATTGATTACATCATTGGGTATTTGAGAAAAACAAGGGAAACAAATAACAGCAAGAGGTAAAGACGGCACATACAGGAAGAAATGACCCTATCCTTGTGGATCAGGGAAGAAATATAAGAAATGTTGCCTTTTGGAAACCTTTGTACAAGTCAGCAAAGAAGAGTCCATCCGATTGAAACAACCCAGGTCATGTGGGTGATGGTTCAAATCCCTCTCGTCGCTCCATAAGACAAAATACTAACAAAAATACGACAGTTTACCCCTCATAAATAGGAACATAACCATTTGAATTTAAAAGATATTTCCTTGATTAGCCTTCATATTTATACTATGATACAGATAGGCAAGGAAGAAGATGTTTCCAATAACCTTTTAAAAAAGGAGGACAAAATGGAAACGACAGTAAGACATAGCATGTGGAGTTTAGCAATTGCTCCATTCACGGGACTCGCTTATGTTATCTTACTGCCATTTGTGGCAATCGCTATCATAGCGGGTATCGCTATCAAGAAAATTGGCGAAGTCGTATTTGGAACCTTAACCACTGTCATGTCATTTGGCTGGAGACCTGTTGAGGCTTATCTTACTGGTAGAAAAACCAAAAAAGGAAGGAGGTTG
>DMNE01000223.1:0-145 GCA_003453735.1 Nitrospiraceae bacterium
CCCTTTTTCGTGCGTTCCCCGGACATGCCTTTGATAACTTTACCCGGAACCCTTTTGTCCACCGCCTCGTCACGCAAATCTCGGCTAATTTCGTCTTCGGTACCTTCGTCTTTATAGCCAGGACCCTCATCGCCCGTTACGAGCT
>DMNE01000223.1:214-372 GCA_003453735.1 Nitrospiraceae bacterium
CTCGCCAGCGCGGCCCTCCTTGGCAGCATATGGATCGGCGGGCTTCAGATAATCCCCCAGATAATCCAGCACTTCAAGGTAGCGCCGAACGAACTCCCCCTCGAAAGTCCCTATCTGGAGAGGAACATAAAGTTCACAAAAGAAGCCTATGGACTCAC
>DMNE01000223.1:401-3977 GCA_003453735.1 Nitrospiraceae bacterium
CGGTAAACGACCAGACGCAGTTCATTCGCCTCTACTACAATTTTCCGGATGTCGACGTCGACCGCTACATACTCGACGGGAGGCTCACCCAGCTCATGCTCTCCTTACGAGAGCTGAACATTGGCCGCCTCGCCGCTCAGTCGAGAACATTTCAGAACGAGACCATGATCTACACCCATGGCTACGGAGCTGTTGCTGCTCCGGTAAACAAGTTCACCCATGAAGGGTTGCCCGAATACTACATAAAAGACATCCCGCCCGTTGCGTCCTATCCCGAACTCAGGATAACCCAGCCGCGCATCTACTTCGGCGAAGAGACATTCAACCATGTGTACGTCAACACCAAGTTGAAGGAGTTCGATTATCCGAAAGGTGACATCAATGCCCAAAATACTTATTCGGGCAAGGCAGGGGTAAAGATCGACAGCTTCCTGAAGAAGCTCGCCATTGCTATCCAGTTTGATGGACTGAGGCTCTTCACCACCCAGGAGCTCACTCCCGAAAGCCGCATCCTCTTCATGCGGGACATCGATCAAAGAGTGCGTACGATCGCGCCTTTTCTCACCTTCGATAAAGACATGTATTATGTGATAGCTGAGGGAAAGATCTATTTCATCTGGGATGCTTACACGACGGCCGCGACCTATCCCTATTCACAGCCGACTATGGAAAACGCAAACTATATACGAAACAGTGTCAAGGTTGTGGTCGACGCCTATGAAGGCTCGGTAGACTTTTATATCGCCGACGAGACCGATCCCGTCATCAGGGCATATGCAAAAGCATTTCCAGCTCTGTTCAAACCCTTCAGTAGGATGCCTCGGGCGTTGAAGGCTCACGTGAGATACCCCGAAGACCTTCTCACCGTCCAGAGCCACATCTATGCGATCTATCACATGGCAGATCCAGGAGTTTTCTACAACCGCGAAGATGCCTGGGAAGTATCCCGGGTCGCCATACGACAAGAGGAAGCGCAACCCATTCTACCCTATTACCTGATCTCGAAGCTTCCCGACTCGGACAGGGAGGAGTTTGTTCTCACCCTCCCATTCTCCCCTTACAGCACTGATAAGAGCAGCCCGAGAAATAATATGGTAGCCATGATAATGGCGAGGTGCGATGGCGACAAATATGGTAAACTTATGCTCTTCAAATTTCCGAAAGACCGCCAGGTCTACGGGCCGCTCCAAATCGGCATTCGCATTAATCAGGATGAGACGATAAGCAAGGACCTCACTCTCTGGAACCAGCAGGGGAGCCAAGTCAGGTTCGGAAACCTTCTCGCAGTGCCGCTTTCAGGATACAGACTCATGTATGTGCAGCCTATATACATCCAGGCATCTGTAGGAAAGATGCCCGAGTTGAGAAGGGTCGTGGTAGTGTTTGGCGATCAACTAGCCTACGGCGCATCGTTTGAAGAAGCCCTGAGCAAATTTTTTCCACAGATTTCGTCCCTCGCGAGTGAGGTCGTCAAACAACCTACAACGACAATTGAGGAAAAGAAAACAGAGAGAAAAGACTTCGTTTCAGCTGCCGCGAGAGCTTTTGAGAACTACCGTAGCCTTATGGGTCAAGGGAAGTACGAAGAAGCGGGAAAAGCCCTTGAAGAACTCGGCAGGATTCTTAACCAGATGAAATGACTGTTCCGCAACGTTATCCTTCTAAGCGGGGATAGTGTTGCGAACTCTGTGATGCGGTCCACTTCTGGAGCCGCTTCTTGACTGAAGGTAAGTTACCATTCTTTAAAATGGGTTGCCAATATAGAAAGCCTTGTGAAACCCATCGCGACATCTCATACAGTTTCCCAAGGAGAGGACAGTACAATCCTAAGGGATCATCGTTACGATGGAAATGATTCCCCTTGTGTCGTCTACTTGTAACATGCTGCGCCTTTTTCGCTTCGATACAATCCGATCCAATAGTAGAAACCCATCCTAACCTTTTTTCTCTCCCACAATGAGAACTGTCTCTGGAAGATTCCTTATGGCAATGCGCTTATACCCTGTTTTCTTTAACCAATCCCTCATCTCCTGAGGAGTATAGCACCGTCCTTTTTCTGTCCCCACCAGCATGTTTACCGAGAACAGTGCGCTGCGGGGCGGATAGGTCCGTGCTTCGTTAATTGGAAATTCTTGTACCGCAACTCTTCCACGACGATTAAGAGCTGCTTCACATTTACGAAGGATCTCGATATTCTCTTCTGCTGAAAAGGCGTGGAATATCTGGCTCACCAAAATGAGATCATAACCAGTGCCGATGTTGTCCACATGAAAGTCGCCGGCAAGAAAGCTGATTCCTTTTGCACCCTCACCCCGAGCGATTCTTTTGGCAATGGCAATGGTCTGGGGCAGATCAAATATGGTAACTTTTACGCCTTTCTTTGCCATCGCGATGGCATTCGTTCCTGGTCCGCCTCCCAAATCCAGCGCCATTGTTACCCCTTTAAGTCCGATTGCTTTNNCGTCGTCCAGCAGGGCCACCTGTCTTAACCACATTGTCCAAATCAGAAAAGTTTTGCCACATAGTAGAGGCATGTCTGACAATATCTCCCTGATAAACGCGACTGCCTTTTACGAGATAGCGGTTGCTCACTGGCGCATTCCGGTATTTGCCATCTCTGCTCTTAATGGTTAAGCCGATACCGGTAAGCGCATCAAGCAGTATCTCAGTTGCCCGGAAATCAGTCTTCAGCTTTCTCGAAATTTCTGTTACAGATGAAGCCTTTTGCAAGTTATCAAAGATTCTCAGGTTATTTGCTGTCAGAATAACTCTTGCTGAGATAAATCCCAAATAAGACTTCCTTAGCCCTTCCAAATCATCCGGTATCATATTTGCGCCTCTATTCAGTCTTCGCCTCCTCGCTCATCCTTTTTCCCCCAAACACCACAAAAACACCGTTTTTGAAGCAACAGTCCACATCCACAAACCCCGCAGATTCCAATGCCCTCAACTGATCTCCCAACGTATCGGGCTTATTCATGCTTAACGGGTCTTTATAACGCCTTATTAAATCTTCAGGCAGCTCATCTTGAATACTATATCGGCTCATCATATGCCCCACCCAACCTTTCCACATGGCGAAATACCATCCTTCAAGTTCTTCTGAGGGAGGAAGCACAACATCAACATCCACAAATCGCCCTCCGGGGTTCAAGTGAGCAGCAATTAGGCGGAACAGAGAAGCCTTTTCCTCCATCTCGAGATGGTGAATCGCCATGGAAGAGACACAGAGATCATAAATTCCCAACTCCACAGCACCACCAATGAGCTCTTGAAAAGTCGCCCTTACAAAAATCGTATTCGGAAATGCTTTCAGTCGTTCTTTGGCTTTCTGAAGCATACCCTCACCACCATCAATCAGGGTGGCCGATATGGCGTTTTTAGTTTTAAGCAATTCTTCAGTGAGGACACCATCACCACAGCCCAAATCCAGAAGCCTGATGGTTTCTGTCCCGCTAAGAAAATGGTCAACCAACGAGGAGACAAACCAGAACATTTTCCTGCGTTCAACCACATAGGCATCGGCTTTTTCAAGGTACTTCTGTGCAAACTCAGCGTTTGCCCACCCAGATTCGT
>DMNE01000223.1:3995-8477 GCA_003453735.1 Nitrospiraceae bacterium
TCCCAATACTATCATATTTTGTTATAAAAATATCAGCACTGTTAACCTTCATCGACTCATCGTTATAGGCCGATCATATTATGCAGGATATATTAACATTCGTATACCCTGGTCGCCTAACTCCACCCTGGCATTCTGCCCAAGGATGGAGAATGCGGCGCCTATGAGTGTTCAATCTTAATAGTCTTTGCTCGACCTAGCGGACAGCGTACGATCAAGTTCAGATTATCAGTAAGTCTTGGTAATCCGATCCTCCGTGCTTTCAAGGGATACGACTGAGTTTCATTCTGTTGCGAAGTTGTCGATTGATGATTGTTCGAAGTCATTCGTAGTAGCGTAACGCGTTTTTCATTATGTTGTGTTAAAATACTTTATGCTTTGTCAAAAAAATAATTCTCAATTTACTCTTCTCCACNNCATCACCATGAAGATGGAGTCTCCCATGACAATTGTTCTACCTGTTTTTATGCGGTCCACCTTTCAAATTCGGCTGTTCAAGATGTTCCCCAGATTTCACTATCTGTCTCCGATATCTCCGTTATCGTTTTAAAAGCTACAGTCAGCCTTTTCGTGTCTGCAGCTCTCCGTATTCAAATCGAGCTTCACCTGCCTAATGTCCAAACGATTGAAGCGGCTCTAATCAAAGCAACCGGGTGACATTTTCGTTAGAAGAACTGGACAGGTGGAGGTGCCATCGTGAAAATCATTATCACTCCCATTGCGCTATTTATATTTTCATTGTGTTCAGCAGGTGTGTTTGCTGAGACCTTGGAAGATCGACTAAAAACCCTCGAGGACACCCTCAACAAGCAGGAGCAAACCATTCAAGAACTAAAGGCCCTCCAGGGAACCCTAAAGAAACAGGAACAAACCATTGATGAGCAACGAAAGTTAATTGAAGAATTAAAAGCTGAAGTCAAACAGATCAAACCATCTGCTCCCCCGGGCGAGCAGATACAGCAGCAGGTGCAAGAGTTGAAAGAGACGGTGGATCAGGTGGTTGAAGCCCAAACAAAGACCGTCCCGAGCGTGTTCAATCCCTCAATCGGATTCGTGGGTGAGACAATTTTCTCCTATAGCAGTAGGGGATCATCACAGACAGGCAGCGACCGGCCCGGCGGGTTCGATGTGGATCTTCGTTCGGCGGAGCTCAATATAGCAGGATCGGTGGATCCGTTTGCGCGCGGTTATGCGGTTATCAATGCATCTGCCGATGCCTCTACCGGCGAGGCAACCGCACAAGTAGAGGAAGCTTCTATCGTCACGACCTCGCTACCGTGGAATTTGACGATCCAGGGAGGACGGTTCTTTGGTGAGTTTGGCCGGCTGGCTTACATCCACGATCATGAACTGCCCTTCGTAAATCGTCCGCGTGTACTCGACCAGTACATCGGCGGCGAATCGCAGACGGACGGGGTACAGGTCAACTATCTGCTGCCAATCCCCCATTACGTGAGCTTGACACTAGGCATGGGTGATCAGTTCGGGTCCCCCCCTAACAACATCGGGGATTACCGAACCCCCGGCGGTTTGAACTATTGGGGCCGCTTGTCAACTTATTTCGACCTGACACCCGATATCTCATTCGAACCGGGCATTTCCGGCCTGTGGAATCCATCGACCCAGGACCGTGGCGGTCCGATTTTTCTACCCGATGGCAGCGCGTTCACCGAAATCGAGCGTCGTCTGCTGGGGGTTGATCTGGCGCTGAGCTACCGGCCGCTCCGGAACAATCAGTTCCAGAGCGCCACCTGGGGCACTGAAGTGCTTTACAGCGATAACCGCTATGACGTCAATTCTCCGGGTAGCCCGAGATTAACCAGTAGTACCGTTGGCTCCCTTGGCCTATACTCATATCTCGCTTACAAATTCCATAGAGAGTGGACAAGCGGCTTCCTGTTTGAGTTTGTGGAAGATGCCCAGAACAACCAAGCCAAAACCTTCGCATACTCTCCGTATATCACATGGGCCCTCAGCCATTGGAACCAGCTACGCCTTCAATATACGTACACCGACCCCAACGCCGCAACCGGCTTTCACTCCAATAATGCCATCTATCTGCAATGGGCGTGGATCATCGGCTCACATTCACATGGATGGCAACAACGCTGATTATGGAAAGGAGAAACCCAAAATGAAATCGAAGCTAAACTTGAAACTGTTCCGATTGTTCTCGGCCATCTTGTTCGCCGGGATGTTGTGTATGGGCGCGATGCCCGCTTACGCGGCCAAAATCAGGGTCGTCACGACGTTGACCGATCTCGCAGACTTTGCGCGAGCCGTGGGCGGGGATCTGGTCGAGGTTAACAGCTTGGCTACCGGTGTCGAAGACACACACGGAGTACCAATGAAACCAAGTTTCGTACCCATAATGAACCGAGCAGACCTAATGATCCTGGAGGGGTTCGAATGTGAACATGCGTTCCTGCCGGCATTGTTGGAGGCGAGCAAGAATCCGCGCATTCAGAGAGACAGGTCCGGTTATGTGGACTGCGCCAAGGGTATCGTACCGCGCGATGTGCCCAAGTCAACCGAGCATTACGCGGGCGACGTTCATCCGTACGGCAACCCGCATTACATGCTCGATCCGATTTTGGCAAAGACCGCGATCACAAACATCTACAATGCACTGGTATCCTTTTCTCCACCGTATCAAGCAGAGTTTACGCGCAATCGCGATGCATATCTTGCCAAGCTCAATGCCAAGATCGTCGAATGGCAGGAAGAAGCCAAAACGCTTAAGGGCGTGAAGTTCGTATCCTATCATGAGCATTGGCCATACTTCGCGGCCCGCTTTGGCTTGGACTATTTCGGCACGATCGAACTGAGGCCCGGCATCGATCCGACACCGCGTCACATTGAGGAATTAGTCACTGCAATGAAGGCCGAGCATGTTCCCATAGTCGTACGCGAGCCACAGTTTCCTGAAAAGGTGCCAAAACGTATTGCTGAACAAACCGGCGCGACACTGATAACGCTGCCCATCATGCCGGGCGGCGTGCCACATACGGAGACATACATTAAGATGATGGACTACATTATCCACACGATGGTCGCTGCCGTGCAAGGGAAAAAATAAAGGCTTGAAAGATGTGAAGGGCGTGTCCGGCCCGCGCTTTTGCGACCGAACGCTTACAACAGACTATGAATAAAGCACTCATCACACTGGATAACTTGAGTATCGGTTACGGCAGTCAGCCGATACTGTCCGGGATTTCGCTCTCCCTTGCCCGCGGCAGCTTCACCGCTATTCTCGGTGTGAACGGTTCAGGCAAATCGACTCTCCTGAAAACAGTGCTTGGACTGCTACCGCCGGTCTCGGGCCGTATCGATACCAGATCGGCAGGTGCACCGCTTGTGTTCGGTTACGTCCCTCAATCCGTTCAGTTCGACCCTATTTATCTGCTCACGGGATTCGATGTTGCCCTTATGGGTGTGTACGGGCGTGTCCGACCTGGGCGTTTTCTGCCCCCAGTAGAACGTGCCTTCACGCGTGAATGCCTACGGGCGGCCGGGGCTGAGGAGTTTGCCCGCAAGCGCTTTGCCGAACTTTCCGGCGGCCAGAAACAACGCGTGCTCATCGCACGCGCCTTGGCCACTCGCCCTGACGTGCTGGTACTGGACGAGCCCACCGCGGGTGTTGACCGTGAGGCGACAGATGCAGTGCTGGAGTTCATTTCGCAAATCCGCAAGGAAGGAAAAATCACGGTGCTGCTCGTCACGCATGACATTGCGGCTGTGCGTCACCACACCGAGCAAGTCATCTGGCTTCACGAGGGTAAGGTGTTCCACGGCGCAGCGCACGAACTGCTTACGGCCGAACGAATGGCCGAAATGTTTGCAACGGTGGTCGGCTGACATGGAAACACTGCAGCAGATTCTCTCGCCCGATTTTCTCCTGCGCAACTCTCTTTACACCAGTGTGCTCGTCGGCTTCGCTTGCCCGCTCGTCGGTGTGTTTCTCGTATTGCGACGGTTGGTATTCATGGGTGTAGCACTGCCTCAGATTTCCTCGACGGGCGTGGCTATCGCCCTCTCTCTTCCCTTATGGCTCGGACTCAATACGTCCGATTTCGGCTCACACAGCGCACATGCGCTCGCATTTGCCGGTTCGATGACCTTCTCTCTGACTGCCATCTTGGTGCTGGCGTTTCTGGAACGACGCGGTCGTGGGCAACCCGAAGGTCGACTCGGCACTGCATACGTGGTGGCTGCTGCATTGAGCATTTTGCTGCTATCAAAAAATCCCTACGGCGAAATCGGCTGGCTCGATATGCTGAAAGGGGAGGTCATCACCATTTCCAACTTCGATCTTGGGCTGACAGCAGCAATGCTTGCAGTCGTCCTCGCCGTGCTGGGACTGTTTCATAAAGAGTTGCTCCTTGTCTCATTTGACCGGGAAACAGCCATTACGCTTCGCAAGAACGTTGTTTTCTGGGATATACTGCTCTATATCCTGATCGGCCTGACCGTCTCGATGGC
>DMNE01000083.1:0-2447 GCA_003453735.1 Nitrospiraceae bacterium
GTTTCCTTTGAGACCGGCATTTATCAGCTTGGTGGCCAACCAATTTACCTGCCTTCAGAAGGTCTTCAGATGGGAAGAGGTGAGACGATAGCGGACACAGCCAAGACCCTTTCGAGATATCTCAGCGGGTTAGTAATCAGGACGTATGAGCATGTGAAGGTTGAAGAGTTCGCGTCGAGCGCATCGGTGCCGGTCATCAATGGTCTTTCGGACCTGCATCATCCCTGTCAGGTTCTCGCTGATCTCATGACAATCCTCGAGAAAAAGGGAAGTCTGAAGAACAGACGCCTCGCGTTCATCGGTGACGGCAACAACGTTGCGAACTCTTTGATAGAGGCCGCTGTCCGGATGGAGATGAATCTGGTAATAGCATGTCCCGAGGGATACGAGCCTCACCCTGATATCCTTGACAGGGCGCGGGAGGCTGCAAATGGTGACATCATCATTCTCCGTGACCCGAAGGAAGCTGCGGGGAGAGCTGACGTTATCTATACCGACGTATGGGTGAGCATGGGACAGGAGAAAGGGGCTGAGGAGAAGAAGGCAAGATTCAGGTCATACCAGGTCAATGAAGCACTGATTTCCTGTGCTCAAGAGGATGTAATCATCCTTCACTGCCTCCCTGCACATCGCGGTGAGGAGATCACCAGCGCAGTTTTGGACGGTCCCCATAGTGCCGTTTTTGATCAGGCTGAGAACAGGCTTCATTCTCAGAAAGCATTACTTGAGTATTTGATGGCATAGTTGGAAAACACCCTTTCGATAATTCCCCTTGGTGGCGTTGAGGAGATCGGCCTCAACTCGACGGTATTTGAATTTTCGAACGATATGATCATCGTGGATGCTGGGTTGATGTTCCCTGAGGAGGATATGCTCGGCGTTGACTTTGTCATCCCTGATTTTTCCTATGTCATGGAAAACAGAGAGAAAGTCCGCGGAATTATCATTACCCACGGACATGAAGATCATACCGGAGCCCTCCCCTTTTTATTAAAGGAACTCGGGTACCGCAAGGGCAAAGGGTGCGACCCTGATTCGCGAAATGATGCAGATGATATTCCCATATACGGAACTCCCCTGACCCTCGGTCTCATTCGGGAGAAACTCATTGAACATCATCTGGAACATATCAAACTCATCCCGGTCAGACCAAGAGATATCGTGCATGCGGGTGTTTTTTCCGTTGAATTCCTCAGGGTCACCCATAGTATTGTGGATGGTGTGGGGTTATGCATCACGAGTCCCTTCGGAAGAATTATCCATACGGGAGATTTTAAGCTCGATCCTACCCCCGTTGACGGTGAACTCATGGATTTTCAGAGATTTGCAGAGTATGGCGAGAAGGGAACTCTCCTCATGCTCTCCGACAGCACGAATGCTGAAAAGGGAGGGTTCACCTTTTCGGAAAAAGAGGTGCGGAGGGCTTTTGAGGACATTTTTGGGAAGGCAAAGGGAAGGGTAATTATCGCGACCTTTGCATCGAATATACATAGGATTCAGCAAGCGATAGATGTGGCCGGTATGTTTGGAAGGAAGGTTATTCTTTGCGGAAGAAGTATCGTTTCGAATTCCCAGATAGCGCTTGACCTGGGTTATCTTAAGATACCTGAGAATACCTGGCTGAGGCTCGAAGATCTTAATACCCTAAGGGACGACGAGGTGGTCATCATAACCACAGGGAGCCAAGGTGAGCCCATGAGCGTGCTTTCAAGAATCGCAACTGGCGAGCATAAGACTATTAAGGTGCATGCTGGTGATACGGTCATTCTTTCCGCCAAGAGCATACCGGGCAATGAACGGTCTATCGGAAAGATTATCAACCACCTGTTCAGGCGCGGGGCAAACGTCATATACGAAAAGGTCTCGGACATCCATGTTTCAGGACATGCATCAAAGGAGGAATTGAAGCTCATGCTGAATATAGTTCGACCGAAGTACTTCATGCCTGTCCACGGGGAATATCGGCACCTCTCTTACCATGCTATGCTTGGAGAGAAGGTGGGGATACCGAGAGAGAATATCTTTATCCTTGAAAATGGTGAGGTGATCGAGATCTCAGGCGCTGACGCGAGAAGAAACGGGAAGGTGACCGCCGGGAGGGTCTTCATCGACGGCAAAGGCATGGGAGATGTGGAGGATATGGTATTGCGTGACAGGCGCAGGCTTGCCCATGACGGCATGGTACTTGTCCTCATAACAATCGAAAAACTTACGGGTAATATTGTTTCGGGGCCTGAGATAATTTCAAGGGGTTTTATCTTTGAGGATGCCTCTCCTGAGGTCATGAATGACGTGAAGGAACTCGTGTCCAGTACGTTGCGGGATCTCGACAGATCTATCACTACCGATACATCCTTGCTCAAGGCAAAGCTCAGGAGCGTCCTCAAAAAATATCTAAGGAATACGATGGACAGGAGGCCCATGATCATACCGATCATTGTCGAGGT
>DMNE01000083.1:2603-13311 GCA_003453735.1 Nitrospiraceae bacterium
GACTTCCTGATATCAGGGATCGGCTTCGCGACCCTTGTCATTCCCGTCGCCCTCATTATTTATGGCATAAAGAGATTGCTGGGTAAGGAAGGCCACATAATTTATTTCGTGGGCTCTGTTTGCTTCATTTTTTCGTCATCGCTNNTTTGCTGCCCTCATTGCCTCTACGTTCCATATTACTTCCCCGAATAATGCGGGTGGAATGATCGGCCTCATACTCTCAGACTTCTTGAAGGGTCTGCTCTCCCTTCCCGGCACCTATATATTTTCATTGGCGCTTTGGTTCTCATCACTCATCATCCTCAGCCCCGTTTCCCTGATATCGATCATCATGAAGAAGTCCGAAGAGAAACCTGAGGGGGGCGCTGAACGCCCTGTACAGGTCGAAGAATCCACGCCTCAGCTGCTGACAGAGAATTTCCCAGTCGACGAAGAGCCGATCATTCATGGCGAACCTATCGCTTTTGAAGCACTTGAATTTTCAGGTTCCTTGAAACAGAAGTCCTCGGGGGATAGCCGTAAGGTTCTTGGTGCCGTGAGTTCAGCCGAAACCCTTGGCGAATATCAATTGCCTCCTCTGGAGTTGCTCAAGACGCCTGAGTCTGCATCGTCGCGTCCGAGTAGGGAAGAGGTCCTTTCGAGTTCGTCGCTCCTTGAGAAAAAACTGAGGGACTTTGACGTTGAAGGGAAGGTTACCCAGGTCCATCCCGGTCCCGTTGTTACCATGTATGAGTTTGAACCTGCACCGGGCGTGAAGATCAACCGGATCGTCTCTCTTTCAGATGACCTTGCCCTTTCCCTTAAGGCACAGAGCGTGAGGGTCTCGACCTTGCCGGGCAAGGCAGCCATCGGCATAGAGGTTCCGAACAAGAACCGCGAAACGGTGTATATCCGTGAGATCATATCCTCTGAAAATTTTCAAAAGAGCTATACGAAACTCACCCTTGCCTTAGGGAAGGATATCTTCGGGAGTCCCGTTGTTGCGGACCTTTCGAAGATGCCTCACCTTCTCGTTGCGGGTGCAACGGGTTCCGGCAAAAGCGTCTCGATCAACTCTATGGTGGTGAGCATCCTCTATAAGGCGACACCGAGAGAAGTGAAGATGCTGATGATCGATCCCAAACTCCTTGAATTATCGTCCTATGAGAAGATACCGCATCTTATCTCCCCTGTCATAACAGGGGCCAAGGAGGCAGCAGAGGCCCTGAGAAAAATGGTCTTTGAAATGGAGCGGAGATACCGCCTCCTTGCAGAACGGGGCGTGAGAAATATCGAAGGCTTCAACAGAGTGGTTCACGATGAGGAGCAGCTTCCCTACATTGTGATATTTATTGATGAACTTGCCGACTTGATGTTCGCATCCGGAAACGAGGTTGAGGATTCCATCGCGAGGCTTGCGCAAATGGCAAGGGCATCCGGGATACACCTGATACTCGCCACCCAAAGACCGTCTGTTGATGTGATAACAGGGGTGATTAAGGCAAACTTCCCTGCAAGAATAGCCTTTCAGGTGACATCGAGGATAGATTCAAGGACCATCATCGACGGTCAAGGCGCCGAGCAGCTTTTAGGAAAGGGCGATATGCTCCTTATGCTTCCAGGTATGCGGATAGTGCGTGTGCACGGTGCCCTCGTCTCCGAGGAAGAAATAGGGGCGATTACCGCTTTCATAACACCGCAGGGAGTACCCGATTATTCTATTTTTGAGCACATAAGGATCGAGGAGCCTGAACAGGAAAATGATTTTTCGGAAAGGGATGAGATGTATCAGAAGGTCATGGAGTTTGCCGAATCCGCAGGGGAGGTCTCCATCTCGTCTATCCAGAGGAGGTTCAAGATCGGCTATAACCGGGCTGCGAGGGTTATGGAACTCATGGAAGAGGATGGGCTGGTCGGACCGCCGAGGGGGGCGGGAAAACCAAGAGATTATCTGGGAAGAAGGCGATAATTAAGATGCTTTCTGATATTGATGCACGTAAGTCGGATGCCATATTACAAAATCAGTTGATTATACCCAGTTCATGAACACAATGAAATCAATAGGGGGTTTCTGCCTTACTATTGTTACACTTCCATTTCACCCTGAAGGCCAATGTCATTGATTTAAAGAGGGATCTCATGAAAAAATCCATTTTGAAGATAATGCTTATTGAGGATAATCCGGGAGATGCGGAGTTAATTCGTGAGGTGCTGAAAGATGGTAGAAGTGATTGTATTCTCAAAAGAGCAGACCGGCTCTCATCGGCATTGAGACTCGTGGAAGAAGAATCGTTCGACGTCATTCTTTTAGACCTTGGCTTGCCCGACAGCAACGGGATTAACGCTCTTCAGGCAATTCAGGATAAAGAGCCGAAATTGCCTGTGATTGTCTTGACCGGACTGCCTGACGAAGACCTCCCTATAAAAGCGATATCTATGGGGGCACAGGATTACTTGGTAAAAGGAAAAATTGATAGTGATTTGCTCTATCGCTCAATCCGTTATGCAATCGAGCGCAAAAAAATGGTCCTCGAACTGCAGGAAGCACTTTCCAATGTGAAGCAATTAAGCGGGTTGCTGCCAATCTGTTCGTCCTGCAAGAACATTAGAGATGATCGGGGCTACTGGACGCGGGTCGAATCCTATATTCGTGACCATAGTGACGCCGAGTTTACCCATAGCGTTTGCCCTGAGTGTACAAAGAAGCTTTATCCTGAATTTTACGAACAGATTATGGGAAAAGGGGAAAAGAAAACAGACAAATAAGTTTCTGAGTGATACTTTTGCGACCTGTCCCACGGTTTTGCTATAGATCTGGTTGCCTTCGAAATAGGTGCCGAGCAAAATCAGAATGAAAACTTCATCCTCTCCTGGATGAATCCGTATTGAAACGAATACATGAGCCGATACTACCGATACAGAAAAATCTAAAAAAGATCTTTCACGGTGCAGGATCCTCAAGGCCCCGCACTCAACCAGGTTTCTTTTTTGTCTCAGCATCGAGGATGTCGGATAGAATGGGCAGGAGGCAGGAGAAGCAACCCGCCAGGCAAAAGAAATATTAAAACTGGGGGACGGCCTTTGAGATGCGCTTGAGGTGCAATCGTATCTCCTTTCTTTCTTCTCTATTCTTGAAGAGGTGCTCGAGGTACTCAGCGCTTGAGAAATGGCGCTAAACTTCAGTTGTTTGGGAGTCGTATTAAATACGGGTAAGGAGGGGTTTTATCGGCAAGTAATGCAGGGTTCAATTGTTTTATTGCAGCAACGGTTGTATTAAACTTTTTTGCGAGTTTTTTCAGACTCGTAACCGTCCCTGTTGTTACACTTCTATAATACTCATCCTTATTTCCTATCTCATCATCTGCTTCAAACCCATAGCGCTCCGGGTCCTGAGCCACAGTAGATGCGGCCATAAAATAAGCTAAGTAGCGGTTCAATACGGTTGGAAGGCCTAAGGACGGGCTTTTGTTAAGCATGTGCATTACCTTTCCTTCACCCGCGTTATATGCAGCGAGGGCGATATCCCACGCGCCGAACTTAAGATAAAGTTCGCTCAGGTAATCGGCTGCTGCGTAAGTAGATTTAATGGGGTCTTTTCGCTCATCCACATAGTTATCTATCCTAAGGCCATATTGCCGAGCTGTGATTTTTACAAATTGCCAGAGACCTACGGTATCGCCTGGACCGACAGAATGAGGAGAGAATTCGCTCTCGATGAGAGGAAGATAAGCTATATCGAGAGGGATTCCTCTTTCGAAGAATATGTCGGTTATTAAACCGATGTACCTATAGGAGTTGTTAAGTCTTTTTTCAAACTCCCTTGGTGTCTTCAGAGTAAAAAATTCCAGTGCCTGCTCATATAACTTATTTATAGACTCCGTTTGCTTTATGGAGTGAAGTTCGTCACTGGCAACGACGTTCATCGGAGTCCAAAAAAATAAAAGCAATAATAATGCTGTGACCGACTTCATTGTTGCCACCTCTTTTTGGAATGTTTATTACTATTTTCAGTTTGGTTTTTTGAAGAGGGAGAAAACTGGCTAATGCTTTAATATAAAAATTATTATAGACTATTTTTTCATATTTATCAACCATATCATTTCGTATCGATTTTCTCGTGAGGCAACGGGCCATTGTTCGTGAGACAGACAGGCTGTAATCAGACAGAGTAAAAAAGAGACGGGCGGATGAAACTCTTGCGCAAACGCTCAACACCGTTCTCAGAGCTTACCTGGCCCCCTAGGCCCACTTCCAACAGCTCAGAAGCCCTAAGAAAATGTTATACTACTCCCACTACAAATGGACAGTATGAATGAGGTTATAGATTTCATTTTGAATAAAATGCCCTCAGGGGTCATTGTTTTTGACCGAAGACTGAGCATTATTTTCTCTAATAAGAAAGCTGAGCTTTTCCTCAAATATTATAAACCTCCAGAGGAGATGACCACCATATGCAGAAAGATTTTTGGTGCAATCAGGGTTTCCAAGCTCAAGGAGTTGTTTCCAGGCGATATCTATTTGTTTAAGAAACTTGAAGGCTCTCCGAGCACTTGGACGTTCAGGGTTCATGTTCTTGAGCAACCTAAACCTTTTGTCGTCGTATTCATCACTGAAGAAGCCGCTTCTAGCAAAATAGACCTCAACAAAATAAGGAATCACTTCCGACTAACACGAAGGGAAACAGACGTAATTGGACGTGTGCTCAATGGCTTGAAAAACATCGAAATTGCAGATGACCTCGAAATATCGGAGCAGACAGTAAAAGACTACCTGAGTAACGTCTATGCGAAATTGGGTGTTGCAAACAGATTTGCATTAGCGAACCTTCTCTTAAATTCTCCAGGATTTAAACACGGATAATCAAATCAGCCTCATCAGTCAGTGGCGAAAAGCCAGAAAATTTCTAGCCCCTACTTAGGTAGGATTGACTTCCTAGGTGGAAAGGCGCACACTGTAGCTAAGATTAAGATATGAATGTGTATGAAGCTGGAAGGAAGAATGATGTTTTTGAAGCGGATCTTCCAGCAAAGATGTGGGAACTGCCTTGGGGTTGAGGTCGAGGAAAGTCTCAAAGACGTAGGGAAATGCCTTGGGGTTTGAGGTCGAGGAAACACTAAGTATTAGTGTCCGATGTGCTGGATGTGGTGAGCAAGCCCCTCCATCAGGTATGGGGAAGCCTAAAGCATTCGCCGGGGCACAAGTGAAGATTGGCCTCGTGCAACTCTAAGCCCAAGGCATATTTCTTCCTCTGGCACTGTCAGTTCCGACGCCATGGTGAATATTACAAATGATGATAGATACCCCGATGAACTTAGTAGCCCAGAGACTATTGTTTGACAAGGGTCTACGAACCGCTGAGAGAAGATGATTTGGAAAAGCCTATGATATTGCTATAACCATCTGATTACAATGAATTGTCAGCCTGCTTAATGAGTGTGCAAAATGGAGAAGGTCAAGAACCATCAATATTTCTGAAATATCTTTCACGAGTTTACTAACAATTCCCCAACCCATGTTAAGCTAAACTATAACGTTATAAAGTCGAGTGTATCACTAATAAACTTCTAGGAAATCAGAGAGCATCAGCGTTTTGGGAGAGCAACTTGGGATGCGTTTCTCATCGAGGTTAGAATCAACTAGATGAGAAAGCACGCAATTTTGGTAGACACTTCTTATTGCACTTTTGGATAATCGTCGCGTAGGATATTTTCCGACCACGACATGGAGCGGGTCTGTCAGAAAAGAAGGATGAGTAAAACGGGATGATCCAAGGGATGTGCAACCGCCTATCCATTGTCCTGCCTTTTCTTCTTATAGCAGCCGCTCAATGCTGTGTCTGGTCCTTGCCAGCATTTTCGGAAGTGTACCAATGGACGGACGAAACGGGCAACACAATCTATTCAAATTCTCCGCCACCAGGCGTTAATCCCAAGTTAAAAAAGTTAAGGATCGATCGGATAGAAAGGCCGGAGATCAAGAATCCCTCAGCGAAGGCCGTGAAGGACGTTCCACAGAAGAGAGATTTAAGAGATATCACCGTCATCCTCTACGCCACAGACTGGTGACCTATCTGCAAAAGTGCGAGGACCTATCTCGCATCATCAGGCGTGAACCTGATCGAATACAACGTGGGCAAAGACAAAACGAAATGGGATGAGATGGTGGAAAAGAGCCGCAGAAGAGCCGTTCCGGTCATTGATGTGGAGGGAACAATACTCACAGGATTTAGCCAGGGCACTGTTCAGGCTGCCATTGAGAGCAAAAGAAGTCCATAAGGATCTACAACAGCTTATTCCTGGAATCCGCTCGAGAGAGACCTATTCAAATCCGCCAATTCTCCAGGAAAGAAACACTCCCTCTGCTGCCATCACGTGCGGAGGCCTCTCCAAAGTGCGAGAGCACCACTGTTATAAGAAATATTGATTCGCGACAAAACATTGCATACTTTCCAGTCATTGAGAAACTCCTATAATTCCCAGATTTGCTATCTCAGTAGTCTCGCCATTCCATTGGAACAGCATGATCAATGGCATAGCTATCAAGTTTCATTAAGAGTTTATGAGCTTCTTCGTACTGGGAATCTACATATGTCCTTAACTCTCCGACTGTCACAGTTGTCGTCCTTTTGCCTTTTTGGGAAACCTGTACAAGGTGAGAAGCGTCCTGAAAACTATAGAGATCATAGATCTTGTCCTTTGTCTTTTTCCAATCTGCACGCGTCGAAGCAAATTCATGAAACGTCTCTTTCCACCAAATTTCATCATGCCCATCGGGCATGGTTGATTGGTGCGGAAGTTCCTCAAACGTCACAATATGTTTTCTTGTATCTATCTTGGTGGTGAAATTTGCCATGAAATCCATTCCAATAAGTCCATCAAACCCCTCTGGAATCGAATCAGATATTACCGTTGGGATAAAATTATCTTCAGCTTCTCCAATCTTTACCCGATCAATTATCGCTCGGATGACCATGACTGTTCCCCCCACGCCACTAACAAAAGTCAATAACTTACCTTCATCCTTTTTGAAGATCCCGAGTTTTTCAGCAAGTTTTCCAGAAATAAGTGTACCGGTCGCCCCAGTGTCCAAGAGCATCTGAGCAGTTACAGAATTATTGAATGTGACAGGGAGAACAATCCTTTTTACAGTCCCCTCAGATGCTTCATAAGGCACCTCGTATCTCCTCAAATTCTGTCGTTCTTCTTGGCCGAGGTGAGGGGACCCTCTTATTTCAGTTTTCTTTGGAGACGTTTGATCAGCAGGGTTAGTTCTTTCAGAAGGATATCTATATCTCTCTAAGTCTTGGTCTGTAAAAGAAGGCACTGCGTTCTCCTCTGCAAATGCGGGTGCAATAAAACATATTAGTAGGATTGAGGACAATAATCCTTTCATCAATCAATAATATCACTATATTACTCACTCTTTCAATGTCGAAAATGTATCGTAACTTTTTCAATATCAAGTTTCCAGACTGACGCTCATTGTACTGACATGATCTCTGCACTCAACGGGACAGCTTAGGATCACGACGAGGCCGAATGGATAGATTATAGAATTAGGAGGAAGAAAGAATGAGGTGTTCTTTTGCGGCGGTGAAACCAAGGAAAATGACGGTCACCTTTAGTTATGAACAGGAAGGGCAAGTCTTTTCTTGTTGAACGTGTTCCTGCGGAAGTTTGTGAACGTTGTGGAGAAAAGACGTATTCTGCGGATGTTACTGATGAATGATTGTAGTTCGCAAGAGACAGATTTAAACCTGTCAAAAAACTCGCAATTCTTTTTTTTGATTTTGCTGAAATTTGTGGCTCATCGTAATGACCCATGAGGCATACACACCATTGTGCTGAGGCCCCGCGGGAAACAGCTGGGCTATATAACCGCATTTTATCGACCGTTGCCCGGCAGTTTTGCTAATGTCATTTGATGTTATCTCCATCTAGACATCTTGATTTGTTGGTCTTTGGAACTCATGCACGGGTGAGGCTTCGGAAGATGATACTTTCTTTCTTGTAAGTCGTAACATGAAATCTGATATAATGCTGCTAATATAATGTTGCACCTAAGTGGTAATTCACCGATGAGGGAATAACAAATGAGACCATCTGTTATTAGGACTGTCTTTGCGGGAATTGCTGGTGGCGTGGCTATGAATTTTATTATGCTCTTAACCCTTCGTTTCGTGGGTTTTGGCTGGAGAGGGAACGATATTCTGCTCACAATTAAGCGACAACGAGACGATCTCGTGATAGCTTCTTAAAATGCTCTAAAAGGAGGCCAGAATGCATGCAACGGTGAGACGATATGAAGGAGTAACCGACCCAAAAGAGGCGGCGAAACGAGTACAAGAGGGTTTTGTACCGATTATCTCGGCGATGCCGGGGTTCATCGACTATTATTGGGTTGACCCCGGGGGCGGCGCGATGATGTCAATTAGCATTTTCGAGAGTCTTTCAGCTGCCATAGAGTCGAACCAAAAGGCGGCTGCTTGGGTGAAGGAGAATTTGGCTTCAGTACTGCCGCAGAAACCCAGGATAGAGGCCGGCACAGTAGTCGCGCATAAATCAAAATAACCAGGGGGTCTTGATCCGGCTTGTTTGGAGGGGAGCTCCCCGCAACAGGGGGTGTGTTTCTTTGCGAAAGAATTAAACTAATTTGTACAGATCTCACTCGCACGGAAGTACCTGAAAAAAGTGATTGGCCCAGCGCGAAATGCAAACAGAGCTTTACTCACATGCTATAGGACGAAGTCTGAAGGCTTCTGGTCGACTTCTGAACGCGCGGTGTACTTCCTGCTTCCTGGACTCGAACACTGTAGCGTTTCTGCAACAGCCATAAGGTTTCTATGGGAATAGCTGGGGGGTAGGAATTCGACCGCTAAAGGTTGTGTTTGTAACCTTCAAAATGTGCATGCCTCGGAAAAGTGAGATGTACATTCGGATACTTTACTTAAGCCAAAAAAAAAGGCCGTGTTGGCTTGTAGCTGTTATATTTTAACCAGATCGAATGCCACCTTGATAGCCGCTCCGATCAGCGCGGCTTCTTCTTTGCTCATCTCTCCCAAGCTCCCACGTCTTTCCGTCATTCTCCGGAAACGCGTGAAGTCCGTCGGCAGTGCCTCGGTGTCTATCAAATACGCGATCCCCTGAATAATCTCGCCTATTCGTTCCGGAGATTTTGCATCTCCTTCCAGTTTGGCGAAATACTGAACTTTGATTTTCGCCCTGGTGGCATTGTATTCCACGTCCTTCACGCGATGAAGCGCGAGAATTGCATAATCGCCGAGGGCTTGCCAGAACAATTCATCGTACCCTTGCCAATTTGGCAGCGAGAAGCGCAGTAACGTAGGCCTTTTCCTTCCTATTTGAGGGATACATTTTTCAAGCGTGACAACTGAATCCCCAGCCCTGTTCTTGTCTATCTGATCAAGCATCTCATATAGCTTGCGCCGCTGTTGTCTCCGAAGGAGCTTCTCGATCTGCTCCAATACGCTCCCCTGGCCAGGATACATGCCTAATGTATCGAGAACATTGTTCGTTGATTTATCCATGACATTCCACCCCGGATGCTTACTGGTCTTCCCAGGCATCCGAACTCAGCGCCAGCCATGGCCAAAGACTAGAGTCTGTCCGCTGCCCCAGTCCTTGCAATGGATATCGATGCTGCCTGAGTTTTCCTTACCGACGTTAATGTAGGTCAAGGGTGACCTCCTTTCCTGGCGAGATATTTCCCAAGACATAGTACTAATTAAAACATACCAAGGAACGGCGATTTGTCAATGACCCTGACCGCATGAGGACTGGCAAGAGTTTCCTGCTGATTTGCAAGATTTGCATAGGCGATTAACTTGACAGTTTCTTCGAGAGTGTTACATTAAAAGTATGAAGGCATTTGACACATCAGCGATCGGCAAGGAGCATAAACATGTCAAACCATGATATAGGCATGGCAACACCTCAGATAATTAACGCGGGCCGGAAAGTATTTATAGGTCCCGGAAGAGATAGTGAATGGCACGCCTTATAGGTAAAACGAGTATTCTCTTGCTCGTTGAGTTATACCCGAAGGGTTGACCAAAATGGGGTAACCATCTGAAAGCATTGCGATTTAGTAGTTTTGGCGATGTGGCAGCAGTGCTTCACATTGAAGAATTGCCCACGCCGGTCCCCGCACCTGACGAGGTGCTGGTGGAGGTTCATGCCGCTTCGATCAATCCAAGCGATGTGAAAAACGTGCAGGGGAAAATGAAACAAACTACCCTACCCCGTACTCCGGGCCGGGACTTGACAGGTATAATCGTCGCCGGGAACGGGGACATGATCGGAGAACAGATCTGGGCAGCCGGCGGAGACATTGGCTTCACACGAGACGGAAGCCACGCCGAGTATATCCTCATACCCGGGCGAGGCGTGCGGCCGAAGCCAAAGTCCCTGTCCATGGTAGAGGCGGCCAGCGTGGGGATCAATTATATCACAGCCTTCTTCGGGTTGATTGAAAAAGCCAAACTAAGAGAGGGGGAGACTGTTCTCGTGACAGGTGCAAACGGGGGCGTCGGCAGTTCGGTCGTCAAAATCGCGAAATCTAAAGGTGCCCGCGTGATTGCGGTGGATCGCCAAGTTTTGGAACCGGAAAAAGCTCGGCGACTGCAGATTGATCTGTCTCTCAGCAGCCAGTCCAACGACATCGTGAATCGAGTGAAGCAGTTTACGCAGGAGCTAGCTCTAAGTTGAAT
>DMNE01000515.1 GCA_003453735.1 Nitrospiraceae bacterium
GGCTTTTTCTTTTTTAGATATTTTCCCCATCAGCTTCAGTTTTTTCCATTTCTTTTGGGACCATCAATTTTATTTCGAAATAGCGAAAAAAACTGATATTGTTCCTCAGTGTTTTCCACGGTGCCGTCAATAAAAGAGGCAATTAAGGGCAAATCATCGATCGATCTCCAGCGAGGTTGTTGTTTGCTNNTACATTTTCAAGATTTTCAAGAAAGAAGGAGAGAAAAAACAACATGACAAAAGCGGATCTCATCGAAAAGATAGCCGAAAAAGCCGAACTCCCCAAAGCAGACGCTGAAAAAGCCACGAATGCACTTGTTGAAAGCATCACCGAGGCTTTAAAAAGAGGAGACAGTATTGCATTGCAGGGCTTTGGCACTTTTAAAGTCAAAGACAGGGCTGCAAGAAAAGCTCGGAATCCCCGCACTGGCGAAGAGATTAATGTGGCGGCTTCAAAATCAGCAGCTTTCTCGCCGGCACCCACTCTTAAAAAGCTTTAATTTTTCTATTTATATTTATGATGCAAGGCGCCTCTGCATCTTCTGGTTGCAGAGGCGCCTTATATTTTTTCAGAATCTGTTCATATTAGCAATCAGTTCGTTCTTTGCCCTTGCTATCTGAGGAAGCTTCTTTGTAATTGTCGTTTTTATATCAAGTCGCGAGGCAAATGACTTAATTAGTTGTAACAACTCTACACTTTGCGTTTGAATCTCAGCAGGGATGACTGCGTTGTTTTCAATAAATGCAAGGAGTCTCTCAACGATTTGCGAGTAGCTGTTTGCAAAATCTGTAACATGTAAATCCAATAACAGACCTGAATGGTGGTCTGCAAACATCAGGACGCGTGGGAAAAATGGTTTATCTCCTTCCCTCACCGGGCTCGGCAAATAAAACATATCCGCTTCCCATACAGCCGGGGCTGGCAGCGCTTTTCCCTTTATCCGCTGAATACGGATTTCATCCACAATTGACTCTGTACGCCCGTTGGGCTTGAGGTGGGCAGGTTCCAGCCATTTATCCTCCCATACAACAGAACCGCCTGCTGTTTCAAGTACCCTGACAAGATAACAGCCGTCTTTCGGGGGGTCAAGCAGACTGTCACTATCTCCAAATCGAAGGCAGATATCCCTGGCTTGTTGCAATGCAACTGTTAGATACAGGGCTTCATCCCGGTCCAAATACCATGGTACATATCCGGGTTCGTATCTTCTGAAAAGAGGCCAAGCTTTTTCACCCCTGAATTTCAGGCCAAGCTTTTTGATAACACTCACGTCTTCTTTTTCAATATCTCTCCTGTCTTCAAATGATGCCATAAGGCAGTTCTGAATAAACAGAGTTTCCTGATCGCCAGGGACAATCTTTCCGCTGTGCATGTCAAGATAGTTCATGAGGCCTTCAGTTCCCAAATAAACCACTAAAGCCATAACCTCTCCCAGTTCTCCCAAAACACAGCAATAACCAATCTCACCGGTCTGAGGGTTCTGCACTCCGAACACCTTGCTGTCATTCATCCATTCCCAAGGCTTGATCTCTGCGAATTCAACCGCAGAATTATACAATGCCCTCCAATGTTCATCCGATGGAGTATTTCTTTTCATATAATTTCCCTTTCCTTGCACCTGCGATCCAGCATATCAGTTTAATATAGCTGATTTGCTGAAAAACAATCCTGTGATTTTTGCTGGCAGATCTTTTTGGGTTCATATTGGGTATTTTTGACTAAAACCGGGAAGGGTCAAGTTTAATCGAAGAATTCCTCGATGTTCTGCATGGGGTATATCTTCCGATGCCTCCTTTCGGTTACACTGTTTGCCCGGGGTCTGCATAACACAATTGTAGAAATGGGGTATCCACTTGACTCAGCACTATACAAGATGTAGTTTTGTGGGATAGAAGAGTACCCTTGGAACCTCATGGAATTTGAATCGCGTTTCTGTACTCAGAATGACTGCATTGGCTACCTTTTCAAGCTTCGGTTGGCCTGAAAAGGGTTTGTTTGTCCTCGATGCGAGGGCAAATCAGCATCAAGGTATCATCAAGGATGTGAGAGGTTTGGCATCTGGTAAACACAAGATGTAGGGGTATGCTGAGCCAAGTGGATACCCCATTTGTAGAATATGTTCACTGGGTGGTTCTATTGGTCCAGATAACCGTCAGTAATGAGCATGAATGTCAACTTGGTCAAACCTGCCGTATTATTTTGGTAATCACACCAGAGGATGGTTACAAAGGTATCCACTTAATCTATATTAATGACTACGACTTCATTGCCTTTGGCAGGGTAAAGTAAAATATGGCTCCCTTTCCCTCTTCGCCTTCGGCCCAAGTTCTTCCGCCGTGTCGGGCAATGATGCGGCGGACATTCGCAAGCCCGATCCCTGTGCCTTCAAACTCGTCCTGCGTATGGAGTCGCTGAAATACTCCGAATAGTCTGTCCACATATTCCATGTTAAACCCTACGCCATTGTCTTTGACCGAACAGATGACTTCGCTTTCTCCATCCTTGCAACCAATCCTGATTTCAGCCTGGGGACGTGTCCTCGTGTATTTAACTGCGTTAGAAAGGAGATTCACAATCATGAGTTTGAGCAACGACGGGTCACCGTCCACGTCGGGAAGTTCATCGATTTCCCATATAATATCCCGTTCCTTCATTTGATCCTGAATTTCCTGAACAACCTCTCTTACAAGAGGATTAAGCCTGACTTTTCTCTTTTTCATCTTTGCATTCGCCATGTGCGAAAAAGAGAGCAGATCGTCTATAAGTTTGCTCATCTTTTTTGACTCCGCGGCTATCACTGCCATATGCTCGTGAACTTTTTTATCAGGTCGGCCAATTAGCTCTTTTTGAAGCAGGTGAACAAAGCCGGATATATGATGCAAAGGTGCTCGAAGATCGTGGGAAACCGAATAGCTGAAGGCTTCCAGTTCCGTATTCACTGCCGCAAGATCCGACACCTTATGTTCGAGCTCTTCATTCAATCTTCTGATTGCTCTGTCAGCGTTGGCGCGCTCCGATATGTCGGTCAGGACCGCTCTGCACTCTTGTCCCCCCGGCGAGGCTGTTGCCTCCATGTATGTTAGAAAAGTCGATTGTTTGAGTGTCACCTCACAGGATTCTTTGCCTCTTCTTTCAAATACCTTCCCAAGAAATGATCTGAAGACCGGACGATCCTCATCCGTAATAAAAAACTCGAAGCGTTTGTTTACAAGCCTGGGCCTTTCCGTGCCCAGCAGTCTTGAGCCGGTCAAATTAACTTCCCTGATTATTCCGGAACTGTCAAAGGTGAAGTAGCCCACAGGAGCAAAGTCATAAAGATCAATGTATCGTTCGTACCTGGCTTCGGCCAATTCCTTGGCTAGCTTAAGTTCCTCGTTCTGCATATCGAGCTCGATCTGATGGACCTGAAGTTCGTGGATGAGTTTCTTACTGTCAGCTTCTGTAGGCGGCATGGATAACACGGCCTTACGCTTCCTCAACTCTTTTTCCGCGCGGCTGCGCAGTTCAGCTTTCGTCTTGATGTTCTTACTCTTTTTCATTGTTGGATCTATTTGTTTTTATCGGTCCGGGCTTTTCCCATAGCCTTCTTCGCCCGTTTACGTATTTTGTTATGCAGTGTCTTTTCGGTCTTCCTAAGTTTAACGGCCTGTGTATCGAAACGCTTTTGCAACCCGGCTTGCAGCCTTCGCAGATCAGCCTCTAATTTCTTTGCCTCTGTAATATTCGAAAAGGTAATTACCAGGCCGTCGATCTTGTTGTCAAGCGTGCGATAGGGCATGATGCGCACCGTAAACCAGCGACCGTCTGTCGAGGTTATCTGCTTTTCCTTAAAAACCATTGTCCTAAGCACCTCACGGGCGTCCTCTGCCAATTCAGAATACAGCAATGTTGAGGAGAGGTCGGTGACCGGCCTGCCTACGTCGCCTGGAATAAGTTTGATGATTTTGGACGCCTGCGTCGTGAAACGCCGGACATTAAGTTCGTTGTCCAGGAACACTATGGCGATATCCGTGTTATTCAACAGATTCTTCATATCACTGTGGATTCGGCTCAGCTCTTCAACCTTGGACTGCTGTTCGGCATTGGCTGTCTGCAACTCCTCGTTCATTGACTGAAGCTCTTCCTTTGAGGTGCTCAACTCCTCGTTGGTGGACTGAAGCTCTTCATTGGAAGACTGCAGTTCCTCGTTAGTCGATTTCAGTTCCTCCATCGATGTCTGCATCTCTTCACGGGTACTCCGCAATTCCTCCCTGGTCCGCAAAAGCTCCTTCTCCAGTTCTTTGACCATTGTATAGCCCTCTTTTGATACTCTTGCGCGGCCGGACAGTTTCGTTTCCTGCGGAGCAGCCACGTCTTTAAAGACGATTACCACCATGCCGCGAATTCCCTCAGGCTCCTCGATCGCCCTCACTGTAAGGTCCAATAACTGTTCTCCGCCATTTGTCCTGACTTTCAGTCCCCGTATGGTGGCTTCTTCTTTTTGCTGGAGAGCCTTTTTGAAGGCACCAGACAGTTCATAGCGCAGATCTTCCCGCGCCATGGCAAAGATGTTCCAGTTGACCTTCCCGGCAGGGGGCTCAAGGTACTTGCCTGTCTTTCCACTTATGTACATAATGTCGCCATTGCTGTTGACAATCACAGCCGGGGGTGAATAATTGTTGAGTAGAAACTGCTCGGCAATCGTTTGAAGGTTGACCTCCGGTTTCAACGGCCTGGGTTCGCCGCGTGCGCCGGGCAATGCGGTGAAAACGGCAGGTAACTCCAGGGGCGTAACCTGTAAGGTTGTGTCCGTTCTCCGGTATATCTTGAATTTCTCATCTATAGGGCCAAACAGTGAAGCAAAGGCGCCGACGGTCTCGGCGCTTCCAAGAAACAGGATTCCGCCAGGCCTCAGGCTGAAATGGAAAAGCGGTATGAGTTTCCTCTGTATCTCGGGAATGAGATAGATAAGAAGGTTCCGGCATGTGAGGATGTCCAGCCTTGTAAATGGAGGATCCGTTATGACGTTCTGTGGCGCAAAAGTAAGCATATCCCTGATTTCCTTGGTTGCCCTGTAACCGTTTTCTTCCTGAACGAAATACTTTTTCAGGCGCGCGGCTGACACGTCTGCCGTGATGTTGACCGGAAAGACCCCCTGACGCGCTTTGTCGATTGCATCACGGTCCAGGTCGGTGGCAAATATCTGTATAGGAAACCTTCCCTTATATTTCACCTCATCCATAGCCTCTTTTAACAATATGGCCAGGGAGTATGCCTCTTCGCCCGTTGAGCACCCGGGCGACCAGACGCGCAGGGCCTTGCCGGACGGCCATTCTGAAAGGAGCGGCACGACAGCCTTTGTCTTCAATACTTCCCACGCCCGGGCATCGCGGAAAAAGTTAGTTACTCCAATAAGAAGCTCCTTGAAAAGGATTTCGAGCTCCATGGAATTGGCCTGAACATACTTTACGTATGTGCTTATCCTGTCGATCTGGTGGATGCCCATGCGGCGCTCGATGCGGCGGTATATGGTGCTTCTTTTGTACATCGAAAAGTCCTGACCCGTCTGGGCCCTGAGAAGTATCAATAACTTCTCCAGGCCGCTCTGGGCCTTGCTCTCGAGGATATGCGGCGCGCTTACTACAAGGGGGGCGTGCCTGAGATAGCTGATGACCTTTTCAGGCAGTTCTTCTGCCGGGGCCACAAAATCGGCTAATCCGGCATCGATGGCGCTTCGGGGCATCCCGTCGAATTTGGCCGAAGCGGGTTCCTGAACAAGAACCACTCCGGAATGTTCCTTAATGGCCCTGAGTCCAATTGTGCCGTCAGACCCCATACCCGAAAGTATTATGCCGATGCTCAAATGCTGCCGGTCCTCCGCAAGGGACCGGAAAAAATAATCGATGGGCAGACGAAGGCCCCGGGGCGCTGCAGGCTCAAGAAGGTGCAGCACCCCGTGCAGAATTGACATGTCTTTGTTTGGTGGAATCACATATACGCAATTCGGCTGTACCTTCTGCCGGTCTTTGACCTGCATGACCTTCATGCTCGTGGCGCGCTGAATGAGTTCGGTCATTATGCCCTTATGAGTCGGGTCGAGGTGCTGGACAACAACATAGGCCATGCCGCTTTGCTCAGGAACATGTTTCAGGAACTGGTCGATTGCTTCCAGCCCTCCGGCCGATGCGCCTATACCAACGATAGGAAATGTGCCGGCGGTTGTTTCCCTCGTTGTCTTTTCCTTAAGTGGTTTTTTCCCGGACGTCTCGATTTTGGTCGTTTTCTTGTCGGCTGCAGATCTCGCATGTTTTTTCATAGTTCTGTTCGTTCTCATCAGCGTAATTAAACAAATAATACCATAGAAAGAGGGATCCGTGAAATGTCACGGACGTCGATTGCAGCAATTCCGCGACGGGAGCAAA
>DMNE01000405.1:0-14894 GCA_003453735.1 Nitrospiraceae bacterium
CGGTCATCGCAGAGCGAAACTTGCATCCTAACCCAGGGGCGAAAACATGTTCGGGGTAGCTCGATTACATTTGAATATGTTTTTTGGAACAGTTGCCACTGATGTATACTAAATTGTGCTTTCTATCGGACAGATATCGGCCAAGTCTCCCTTTATCCTTGCCCCCATGGCTGGGATAAGCGACCTACCGTTTCGTCTAATCAATAGGTCTTTGGGGTGCGGACTCGCCTTTACCGAGATGATAAGCGTCACGTCTCTGATCCACAAAAGCAAAAACACATTGAAGATGCTTTCAACAACGCTTGACGACAGACCTCTGGGCGTTCAGATTCTTGGAGGTGACCCCGAGATCGTCAAAAGGGCTCTGGATATTCTGGCGGGGCATGCTTTCGATATAATAGATTTTAACGCCGCATGTCCGGCAGACAAGGTGGTATCGAAGGGAAAAGGGGCTGGGCTGCTCAGAGAACCTCTGAGGCTGCAAAAACTCTTGAAGGTAATTGTAGAGAATACGAAATTACCCGTCACCGTGAAGATACGCTCAGGCTGGGAAGAAACATCCGTGAACGCAGTGGAGACGGCACTCCGTGCGCAGGATGCGGGTGTGAGCGGGCTCTTTATACACGGTAGGACCAAGAAGCAGGGATACAGAGGAAAAGTCGATTACACCATAATCAGGAAGGTAAAAGAGTCCCTCAGAATACCGGTGATTGCGAGCGGGGATGCGCTGACTCCGGATCTCATCAAAAAACTGTTCGATGAGACAGGATGCGATAAGGTAGCCATTGCAAGAGGTGCTCTTGGCAATCCATGGATATTCCGTGAGACGGCTGAGTATCTGCAGACCGGAAGAGACTCTTTTAGACCAGATGTTTATGAGATAGCACGAACTATGAAAGAGCATCTTACTTTGAATGTCGCATTCCATGGGGAGAAAACCGGCATTATGCACTTCCGAAAATTCTTCCCATGGTATACAAAGGGAGTAGCCGTAAAGGAACTGAAGGGCAGGGCGTTCCGCGCAGTGACATGGGATGATATGGTGCGATTGATCGGCGAACTGGTGACCATGCCGGCTACTGGAAATTTCAGTCTCATGCGCCAATAATAGCCTTTTCCCCGGTCTCGCGCAGGACTGCCCGGACCTGCTCATGCTGCGGCTCTGTATGGGTAAGAGGGTTACCGCCCTTGGTGTGAACCTTCAACTGCCTAAGGTGTGGTTCACCATGCCCAGGGACATGAACTCTGCTTTGAATTGTCTGTATATCTATCAGTATGCCGTGTGGCACGAATGGGCGGCATAAAATCTTAAGTCCCGCAACATTTCTTATATTTCTTCCCGCTTCCATAAGGGCATACATCGTTCCGCCCAATCTTTGCCCCTGCCACAGCAGGCATCCTTCGATTTGTCACTCTGCCTGTGACATTCACGCAGTGTCCACATATCTCCATATCAAGGAGCCCATCAACTGTGACAATAGAGCTCACTGCATGTTTTTCAATCTCTTCCATCAAAGCATCCATGCATACTTCCTGATCCATGAATGTATTCCAACACAAAAATGCATCCAGAGCCTGACCTTCTGTATTCTGAATAGTAGCTATAATATATGCTACTGTCTCTTCGGTTTGGTCCAGACCATAAAATGCCATTATGGCCTGACGATCACCACTCTGGTCCGTACTGTTAGTGGTATGCGGCGATAGATGCTCTATGAGGGGCTCTGTTATCTCGCACATCATATGTTCTGCCTCTCGGCCAAAGGGTCTCATCCACCTCATGCAGGCCGGCGTTGTCCGTGTGTTTTTTTATGTAAGCCATCATAGTAGATGTGTCTACTTTAACAATTCGGATATCGCTATCATTATCTATATATGAGCGAACAGAGGAATACCAGCTTCTCAGAAAAGAGCGAAACTGTTTTATGACGGTCTCGATCGACTGGCCTTCCAAGGAGTCTTTGAAATGATCGTACCAGTTCTCGAACGTGTAAAACGCGTGAACTTTCAGAGTCCCTTGGGCTATTCGTATCTGGCCGGATAAATCTTCCGCGAGGTCTTGTAAGAGTCCTTTTAACATAGAAGCGGGAACGATACTAGGGACAAGCTGTACTGACTCAATAGGGGCTATGCGCTCAAGATTTGCCTTAAGGATGGCCTCTATGGGCTCGGAGAGAGTATGGTAAATATCGGCGAGAAATAGCTTATCGTAGTCATCGGGGTCCTCATAGGCAATAAATCCTACTACCGTCCTGACGAACACAAACAAGGCATCTTCCGATATAGTGCTACTGAACGTTGTGACGACACGGTTATTCGGAAGTATCACAGTCGGAGACTCTCTTTTAAAAAGGCCTGAACCGACTTAAGGCTTGCTCTCCATTGTGCTGGAGTCGCCGAATCAAAGTAATAGGGATATAAAAGTTTATTCACGAGAAGGACGCTGGCAGTTGCGCTCAGTCCGAGATCCTTACGGAAGGGCTTAACCAAAGTATTTATATCTGGCAGTCCAAAGTCGAGTCTATCGACATAATCCTGCCACCGGTTATCTGTCACCGTGATGACGAAACTGAGGCCAAATGCTGCGATATCGTAAAGCCTAGAGTCTTTGTCGATCAAAGCATCATATAGTATGTCGGATAATTCGTTAAGTTCATCTTCAACTTCTTCAGCTCTCTCGGTATTTTGGGCGTTGCGAATTATGCGCAGTAGATCGTCTTCTCTCCCAAGGTCAAGGGCTCTTGCAAGGAATCGGATAAAAGGCTGTATTGCGCATCGGTAAGTTCCTTGTCAAAGTCCAGAAACGCTTCGATATGAGATAAGCATTTTTTGATGTTCGTTGCATCTTTTTCTCACACCGCAAAGTCATACTTTTCGTCTCTTTTCCGCCCTTCCTGGGCAGAATCGGGAGAGCTTCGTTGTTCCCGTTGGCATCTTCTGTATATGTCCGCCAGCGCTTTCCGCCTTGCGCACCAGTGAAGAGACCAACAGAGAAAGCGCTCTCAAGCTATTTGTCAAGGTTACATCTTATTATAGTTCGTCATGCGCAAAAGGACAACCCTAAACTGGCTGTAGTACTGTGTTTATAACCTGAACCATCGTCCGTTGTTTTGGTTACGAAATGCCTCCATACGGTGATTACCGAACCAATGCGCGGGGATCATTTACCGTTTTCTCGAGCATACGCACATCAGAGAGATGTGGGCTGTTTGCGGTGAAGGAGAAGCGGATCGCGTGATCTGCTCATGAGTGCTCCCCGGACCTGAAGATGTCCGGTTTCGTTAACAACGTGAGAACCGTCTTCTACCTGACTATACGGCAGTTCTATAAAAGTCATGTTTGNNTTCTGCCGGACAATTTAACTCGATCTCATCGCTGGTGACCGTGGAAAACTTGCAATACCGTTGTTTCCTTTGAGGGCATAGCTGATGAACAAACGTAATAGAAAATAAGGTAAAATAGTACTTGCTTGGAGCCAGTGAGTCAACAAGCCTGCGGCAAGAGCGCCGGACGTGAACAGACTTATTCCAGCCCGCACCTTGGCAGACAAGAGTTAACGGGGAACGCTGAACAGGGGTTGTTCAAAGTGCGATGACACGCCGGGATGTTCCCTAAGTCAGCGGCAAGTGAGGGCGGTAGTTAACAGCTCTGGGGGAGGAGCCGTCCTGCCGGGATAGCAAGCCTTACAGCAACCCCGATGCGCCCCTTAAGGCTTATCGGGGAGTTCTTGGAGAAAGGCTGCGACTGTTTATGGGCAGGCTCCCTGAACAAGAAGGAAGGACAATACCTCCTCGTTATAGCAAGGCCACGGGGCGTCAGCTGTTTAAACCATCATGAAAACGGAGAGCATTATATTGGGAAGGGAGAATTTTTGATGATCGGTGAACCGACAAGGATCGTTTACGTAATAGGGCACAAAAATCCAGACACTGATTCGGTTTGTTCTGCCCTAGGCTATGCCTATTTCAAAAATCTGACTGACAAGAGATATGTTTATACGCCGGCACGTGCAGGGAAAGTGAATGAAGAGACGCATTTTGTGCTCGAGAGGTTCGGTGTAGCGATACCGACGGAGATCGAGAGTCTTATCGCAACAGTCAGCGATCTTGAAATGAAGAAACCGATTTCTGTCCATGAGCGCGATTCTGTTCAGGCCCTTGCACTGCTGATGCGGGAAAAGGGTGTGCGATCCTTACCCGTTGTCGATGACAGAGGTCGATTTTCTGGTATCGTGGGATTAAAAGACATCGCCCGTCACTACATGGAAAGTGTGGGATTCACTGATATTACGGAAGCACCGATAGTCGTCGACATCCTTCTCAAGACCCTAGAGGGGCGCGTCATCTGTAACTCAGGAAAGATCGAGCATCTCACTGGAAAGATCTTCATATCGGCTATGCAGAAGGGGACTATCCTGAACAAGGTCAGACCTGGTGACATCGTCATCATTGGTGACCAGTACGACATACAGCTTGATGTCATCCGTTCCGGGTGTTCGACTCTTATTGTGACAGATGGTATGCCGATCAGCAGCAACGTTGTTTCGGCAGCTCAAGAGCGGGGCACGCTTGTCATCTCCTCCGCTCACGACGCATTTGCAACGGTGCAGCTCATGACCATGTCTGAGCCCGTCTCGTCCATCATGAGCGGGAGTAACCCGACAGTGGGGCTCTATACCCCTCTCTCCGTGCTCAGGGAAAGGATTCTGGAGTCAGAGTATCGCTCTGCAGTCGTCGTCGATAGCGAGCGGCGGCTCATAGGGTTTGTCACTCGAACAGACCTGCTGCACACGGTCAGAAAAAGGGTGATTCTTGTCGATCATAACGAAATTTCCCAGGCTGTCGATAGTGTTGAGGATGCGGAGATCCTGGAGATCATTGATCACCACCGCGTTGGTGATATCTCGACTGTTGCTCCGATATACGTCTATAACGATCCTATAGGGAGCACCTGTACTGTGGTGGCAGGTATGATGTTCCTTCATCAGGTGAGTATCCCTCAGGATGTCGCCGGTCTCCTTCTGTCCGGAATTCTCTCGGACACTCTCCTGCTGACCCTGTCAACGACAACAGACCGTGACCGTGAGACGGCAGGGAGACTCGCGGAATTGGCCGGTGTATCACTGCAGGAGTATGGAAAAGAGCTTCTCCATGCCAGCATCGATGTTGGCAACAAAACAGCCTTGGAACTGATCGCAGCTGATTTCAAAGAATTTCTTATAAGCGGCAAGAAACTGGGGGTGAGCCAAATGATGGTAATGGACTGCGAGCAGATTGACCTTATGGAGGAAGAACTCTTATCCGAATTGGAACGACTGCGAGTAGCAAACGGATACGATCTTACCGTACTGCTTGTGACAAATCCCCTGAGTTCATCTCAAGAGCGCTTACTTCTGAAAGGCGAGACGTGGATCGTCGAGAAGGCCTTCAATGTGAAAGTCGAGGAAGGGACGTGCATTCTGCCCCAAGTACTTTCGAGGAAAAAGGACTTCATTCCTGCCGTTGGTCAGGTTCTCAGCGTGAGCAGAACAGAAACGGTGCGATAAGCGGACGTTACAACAAGACAGACAAGACAGTGTGACTTTTTTTCTTCCCATTCTTTGCTATAATTTCAGTAGTCGCATCCAATACTTTGCCAGAAGGAGCCTGAGATGAGAAAAAACGCATTAGTCTTTGTCTTTTTTTTCTTGTTTCTTTCGGGATGTGTGCATTTATCACTTCTGCCCGAGACAAAGCCTCTTGAGGAAAAGGTACTTGAAGGGGAGGGCAGACCCAAGATTCTTCTTGTTGACCTGGACGGCGTGATCTCTTTCAAGGAGGAAACAGACTGCCTAAAGCTCAATGCAAAGCCCTCGAAAGTCGCCTTTTTCCGGGAGGCGCTACGCAAGGCCGAGGCCGACCCTGACATCGCAGGCGTGATGGTGAGAATAAACTCACCCGGCGGCAGCGTTGCCGCAAGCGACACTATATACCATGAGCTCATGAGTTTCAAACAGAAAAAGAAAACGCCCGTTACCGCTTACATAGTGGAACTTGGTGCTTCAGGAGGCTATTACGTAGCCTCAGCCTCCGACCGCATCATAGCGAGCCCCACTGCGATCACGGGCAGCATAGGCGTTATTGCCATGAAGATCAATATAGAAGGGCTTCTTTCGAAGATAGGGGTGTCCGATGAGACCTACAAATCAGGCCCCAAAAAAGACTTCTGGTCACCCTTTCGCCCAAGCACAGAGGAGGAAAAAAAGATGCTCCAGGGCATAATCGATAACCTTTATTCACGTTTCCTCGAGGTGGTCTCCGCGAACAGGCAGAAGCGTCTCACCAAAGAGGAGGTCCGGACTCTTGCCGATGGCCGGATACTCACGGCGAGTGAGGCCCTTGAGGCAGGACTCATCGACCGGATAGCCTATCTGGACGAGGCGATTGATACGATGAAAAAGACACTCAATCTTGAGAAAGCCAAGGTGATAACGTATGTCCGCCCCAAGACCTTCACATCGAACATATATTCAGAATATCCCGAAAGGCCTCTTCTTGGCCCGCAAGTTGTAAACCTTATCTCAATCAATGCTGAGGAACTCTCCCTTTTTTCAGGGGTGCAGTTCATGTATCTGTGGAACCCTTAGGCGCCAAGGAAGTCGCATGGTCAGAGAATGGGCACTGGGGAAAAGCAGGCTTTGGGAAAAAAGAGCTGAATCCGTGCAAAAAAAGTCCAGAGTACGAAAGAGCAAGTGCTCAAGAGTAAAAAAGAAAATGCTATGATGCTGCTTTGAAGGTCGGTGCGATTGAGAAGCAAATNNAATGTTTAGCGGAGGACAGGCAAGGAGCATAGTGGAGAAAAGTTTTTTCGGTAAGGGTGGACATCTGAAGGAGTAGAAAGATTCTGAGAGCCCACAGCTTGTTCCTTTCCCGGTTTGACTTTACTCTCCTTTCGTTCCCTTTAGATAATCCCCGAGCATGCTCCTGCTGTGTTCGTCGTCATGACAATAAATACAGAGATTCTCCCAGTTAGAGCCATCCGAGGGGTTATTCCGGTGATTCCCGTCTTTGTGGTGCACCGTCAGGAGATTCCGGTCTTTGAAGTCGAACTCTCTGCCACATTTTGCACAGATCAGGCCGTGGATTTTCAGGGATTGTTCCCTGTAATTAGAGGCAGGGGAGACACCCTCCTTTAATTCCCTGATGATTTCATTAACGGTTTTTCCTCCTTCTGGCTTTTGCGGCTGAGGCCTCCTGAACTTTATTCGTTGTCTGCTTCCCAATAAACTCACCTCCTCTGATGTAGTGTCTCTCTCGCATATTATAGCGTCACGTTTGCAACTTTTCCAAATCGTTTCATCCAAGCGAGGCGCGAGCTATATGTGGTAGGTTGAGGCAGAGACTTTCTTCCGGTGTGGCATCAACCGCCGTATTTGCTGCACAGGGTTTCAATAAAGAGTTGAAGTTCATCCGGCTTAAGGAGACTACCCGGCAGTTGCGGTTCCAGCATGCAGGCGTTAAAAATTTTCCTAAGAAGGGTTATGACACAGTAATTGATCAGCTCATCAGGAAAAGACGCAGGGGCATTTTCTATCAGCAAAAGCTCTGTATACCAAGTATCCATTGTGGGAGCAATTCCTGCACAGTTATCGCCTCGGATGGCTCTGGGAGTTGCTCCTTTTGATAGTGCAAGAGCCCTGACGCCGTGATTTACGAGTTGAAGTCCTCTCACGGAAGGATTTGAACCTATACCATGCCTCCCCTTTGTAATAGGAGAGAAACGGGATACATTAACACCTGAACAGTAGATCAATAGGTCCTCACCATTCCTCTTGTCAGGGCGCACTACAAAATAGAGAAAGGCGTTTATGTATTCAGTGGAATCTTGCATATTCATTCGCACTTGACCTACTCATTCTTCATAAGCCATTAAAGTTATCGCCGATTCTGCCATGACTACTCCGTAAAACGTATCCTCTATATAAACTGTACCATAAAAAGGCAGCCTGCTGAGATATTAAACGGGAACAGACTGCTCAGCCTAGAAGCGCAGAAGTGCAAAAGTCAGGAGGTGAGAATCAAGGCAATAAACGGCACTAGTGCCGTATTCTTTGAGATTTGCATGGCCAATGACAATCGTTGATTTCGCTTCTCTGTCGCCGCAGATCTCGAGAAAATGTCTCCTTTTTCTAAAGTCTCGTTGATAGAAAGGTAGGCACCCTCCAGAACGATAGATAATTCAAGCAAGCATTAAAAAAAGTCAAATCTACCTCAATAAACCACGATTTTTATCCCTGGCCCACCGATAGCGACTGAAAGAAGAGAGCCCTCTTGAGTTTAAGAGTTGCGCAAATATGCATTTTATAATACCCTAAATACAAGAGGGGATAAATCCTCGCTCCTTTCTCTTGAATGACAAAGTTCCTTTCGAGTGGGCAGGGAGGTGATAGCATGGTACTCGAATTAGATGCGAAGGAGAGGGAGACGTTAAAACGTGCTCTTGAAGTTCTTGAAGAAAAACTGAGAAATGAAAGGGTTAAAACTGGCAAACGCGAATGGAGGGCTTCTCTTCGGGACGAAGAGGATTCCATAAAAAGGATTCTGAAGAAGGTAGCTTAAAAACAGGCGTTGTGCGGGAAATTGCCATCAAGAATTTTCCCGGGCTACTGAGGGAAAATCGAAGGAGGTTGATATGAAAGTCTTAGCCTGTAAAGATGTCGGAGCTAACTGTGACTTTCAGGCGCGCGGGAGAACCGTAGATGAGGTCCTCAAAAAAGCGTCTGAACATGCAAGGAGGGACCACGATATAAAAAGGGTCACAAAAGATTACCTTTATGCATGGCGCACAAAGATTCACGAAGAATGATTCAGCCGAGGTCAAATAACAGAGCGGCATGAAGCGGAATCAGAGGGGCCGATGCCGTAGAACGGCCCCTCACTCGGCGGCGGAAGGAGAGCCGATTACCCGTTAAATCAAGCCTTTGTTTCATGCCCATCTTGTCACCTGTTCAGAAGCGGTGAGTTCTCTTTTTGTGGTACATTAAACCATGTCCGAAAAAATCCTCGTCAGGGGAGTCAATTGGATAGGTGATGCTGTAATGACAATGCCTGCCTTGAGGGCGTTGAAAAAAGCATATCTTGGTTCAAAGCTGGCCCTGCTGCTAAAACCATCGGTTTCGGCCTTGTTTGAGACTGATCCCTTCGTTGATGAAATCATCCTCTATGAAAACAGATTCAAGGGATTTATCGGAAAGATCAAACTTGCCCGAATATTACGAAAGAAAGGTTTTTCGAAGGCGGTTCTCTTCCAGAATGCCTTTGATGCCGCACTTGCAGTCTTTCTTGCAGGCATTCCTGAGAGGATAGGATATGATAGGGACGGACGGGGCCTTCTTCTTACAAAACCGATCCGCTTTCACCATGAGGACAGGAAGCTGCATCATATCGAGTACTATCTCGACCTCCTGAGGAGGGCTGGCATAAAGGCAGAGTATTCGCAGCCCTGGATTTATCTGTCTCTGGAGGAAAGATTGGCTGCTCGGGAAAGGCTCTCCGGATTGAATAGACCTATTCTCGGAATAAATCCCGGTGCGGCGTATGGGTCTTCGAAGCGGTGGTTCCCTGAAAGGTTCGCGGAAGTGGCGAACTGGTTCATGAAAGATACCGGTGGGAGTGTGGTCATCTTCGGGGGAAAAGACGAGACAAGCATGGCACAGGAGATTGACCATTTTGTTAATAGAGGGCAGATACAGTCATTTGCGAATACTATAGAGGAGGCTCACTCGCTGCTGAACCTGGCAGGCAAGACATCCCTGAGAGAGCTGGTTTCATGCATAGCGGAATGCGATGTTTTGATCACCAACGATTCAGGCCCGATGCATATAGCCTATGCAGTGGGAACACCCCTGGTGGCGATATTCGGGTCGACGGCCCCTGAACTAACGGGTCCTGTCGAAGGCCGCAATATGGTAATGAAACATGATTTCGCATGCAGTCCCTGTTTTGCACGCACCTGTGCGACGAGTGACATGAGATGCATGTATTCCGTAACCGCAGACGACGTTTATATCGGTGTCAAGAAATTACTTCCTGACAAGAAGGCGGTCTTTTTTGACAGGGATGGGACACTCTGCAACGATGCCGATTACCTGGGGAACTGGAATGACTTCAAGATTCTCCCGGGGGTCGAAGGTCTCGGCGTGTTGAAGAACAAGGGATATAGTCTCTTCGGCGTGACCAATCAATCGGGGATCGCAAGGGGAGTTGTCGATGAGGCCTTTGTGAAAGAGGTCAATCAGGTATTTATCGACAAATACGGTTTCGATGGCTTCTATTATTGTCCTCACCATCCCGATGAGCATTGCCTGTGCCGGAAACCGGAACCGGGCATGGTCCTGGAGGCAAGGCACCGGCAGGGAATAGATCTTAAGAGGTCTTATATCATTGGGGACAAAGAGGTCGACATGGCCCTTGCAAGGGCCGTGGGCGCAAAGGGTATCCTCGTGAGAACAGGTCAAGAGAGAGAATCGAGATATGCGGATTTTGTCGTGGATGCCCTTAACGATGCTATACGGTTGGTCAAATAGAGGTCTGTCGTGCTCCAGAGAAAGAAGATACTCGTAATAAAACCGAGTTCTCTTGGTGATGTCGTTCACAGCCTGCCTGTTTTACATGCCATAAAGCGAAGTTTCCCTAGCGCAGAAATACATTGGATTGTTGCAAAAGGGTTTGAGGGCATACTCGAAGGTCATCCGATGATTGAGAGGTTATGGGTTATCAATAAAGACGACTGGAAAAGGATAGCGAAAGTAAAAGATTCCCTCTTAGAATTCCGGAGACTCTTCAAGGAGTTAAGGGCAGAGAGATTCGATTTTGCCATTGACCTTCAGGGCCTCCTCAGGAGTGGATTTATAGCAGAGGCATCAGGCGCTCCAGTGCGTGTCGGCTTTAAGGAAGCGCGGGAAGGCAGCACCATCTTTTATACCCATACGGTTATCGGCGGAGTGGATATTCACGCGGTTGACAGATATCTCAAGGTAGCAGCATGCCTCGGATGCGATACCTCCGAAGTGCGATTCCCCTTTCCTCCATCCGAGAGATCTTTAACTCTTGAAGGTGCTCTTTTAGAGTTCGCCAGTGGTAATTATGCTGTCATGACTCCCGGCGCGCGGGGATCTGCAAAACGGTGGCCTGCCCGGAGGTTTGGAGAGCTGGCGTCAGTGCTACCGATGAAGACACTGGTCATCGGCAGCAAGGGTGATATATCCCTTGCCGAAGAAGTAGTCGACGCTTCAAAGGGTATGGCGGTTTCCCTTTCGGGAAAGACTGATTTGAAGGGATTGATCGAGATTATCCGGTGTGCCAGGTTTATGGTCTGCAACGACACAGGTCCGATGCACATTGCTGCGGCACTCGGGGTTCATGTTTTCGCCCTGTTCGGACCTACCAATCCCCTGAGAACCGGCCCTTACGGGAGCACCCATAGCATAGTAAAACAAGCTATGCCCTGTTCGCCCTGCTATAAGAAGAGTTGCAAAACTATTGCCTGTATGGATATGATAAAAACAGAAGAGGTGATAAAATTAATCCAAGAGTTCCTGGGGGGTAAATAGCCATGAAATATCTGAGTGTCCTTATCATAGGCATCGTCCTGACTCTGTCTTGTCCTGCCTTTGCATCTGAAGGGGTGAAGTGGCTTTCATTGAAGGAAGGGATAGAAAAGGCAAAAACCGAAAACAAGCCAATAATCGTTGATTTCTTCTTTGGCAAGGGATGTCCGCGGTGCGAAAAACTTCAGTCTAATGTCTATAGTAACCCGGCGATCGCCAAGAAAATTATGGATGATTTTGTGCCTGTCATGGTAGACCTCAAGAAGAAACTTTCGAAAGAGGAAGAAGAGCTTGGAAAGAAATATGACTTTAAGAATGACTGCCTGCTCCTCTTTCTTGACCCCGAGGGTAACATTATCAAAGACCCCGGCGGCAAAAGGCTCTGTTTTGTAGATTATGTGGAGCCTGATGCCTTCATCCAGTACCTCGATATGGTCAAGGCAAGACTTTCAAACAAATAACCTTTACGTTCACGACGCACTCTGTCTACGAGTAAAAAGGCAACGCCATGAGTATGGCTCGCAATTAATTGAGGGTAGTTGGTGAGGCTTTTCCCTTCCATGCTAATGAAGAGTTCCATGGGTCCTTCATAAAGAGCATTTATTAGTTGATAAGGCTTTTTTTTGGTGTCTTTTTGGCCGTAATTTCTCTTATCGTTTAGAGGAGCGATGACCTCTCCCCGCCGGTCGGTACGGTGGATAGTCTATCTTCTCCCACTTTGCAAGAAGAGCATTGCTCTGGTCGCCCTCAATCGATAACCCGGGAATGCAAGGGGCAGCGATTCCGCAATAAACCCAAGCCAACCGATAACGACTCAAGTCTATCTGGGCAAGATCAGCGACACCGAAGCCATCAGGTGGATGGATATTCCCACGGGAGATAGAAATCCGGATTGGCTATTGATCGCCGGGGCCTGCATTTGCGGCTATTTGCACGAGGATTACAAGCCCGCACAACTAAGACGAGACAAAAACTGAGGATTTACGGGAGAACTATGCCTACCGTTTGAGTTCAGGGGCCGCCGGAGGGTGGAGCTTGTCGGCGGTCCCTTGGAACGAAAGTTATGTCAGTATTTCATCTCTTGTTTGACGTGTAACATGGGAAAATGGTCCAGCTCATTTTATTGGCTATATCCGAATCTCCCAATCCATAACATGCTGATTCTTAAGGCTATTCGGCTTCTGAAGAGCCTCTACGAGATGTACAAATTTGGAGCTATAACTGTTCACGCTAAATCGCCATTTCTCCCTACAGCAAGGAAAGGGAATAGGCCATTAAGATGACGTCTCTATGGAAAACTCTAGGGAGTTTCCCACAGAGACTTTGATAAGTCTACGACTTATCAACATCTTAACAGCCTCGGCTACTTCTTTGATATATGCACCTTAAAAAATCTCTAAAAATTGACCACTTACCCTTTGGGAAATCCGGATAGACCCATTTTATTTCCACGCAACATGCATTATTTTTCAAATGTCCTGATTTTGCTGAGGAGGATTATTGACGACTGGTACGCCGGACCCTCTTCTTCCTTCACTGCACTGAAAAAATCACACAAGTAACAGTTTTGATACTTCTGGGCAAATGTGCCCTGAACCCTTTCCCCGCACATGGTGCCTGCCACCACCCAACATGATCGTCCCGCGTTTTTCCCGCCATGCACAGCATTCAGCTTTTCATCTGTTGCAGCAGGGCATACTCCAAGCTCCTCGGCCTTCGCGCCGCCAGCCTCTCTTCCACACTTTTTGAACTCCCAGCAGTTCAGCTTTTTATCCTGTTTTTTCATCGTTCTCCTCCCTCAGAAAAGGCTTGCTCTCTTAGTAAGTATGTCAAAACCAAACAAATATTTTTATACATTGCCTGCTTTTTTTTTAAGCATTTTCTGCAGGTCTGCAGGAGATGATGGAGAAGACCACAAAGCGAAATGTACTGAATACGAAGAAGCGCCATTCTTCTGCGAAGTTGCAGAATGACGCTTCTTCGTATTCAGCAACAGTTTCAAGATCTGATGCCTGCAGTATATCAGGTGGAGCAAACATCGAGACCTTCATCCAGAAGTCCGCGCCTGGGGGACGATACGGATTACTCTTTTCTCGTCATAAGCATGTCTATCCCCTACAATGCGCGGCCAGTTCTTGTCGGCCATCCGGATATAATTCTGCATATCTTTCTCCCATAATTTCTGGACGTCTTTGTTTAGGTTGAGGTACAGCTTCCCTTCAAAGATCGCCCATGCCTCCGGGTCAATGTCGGCAATTTTGCCTTGACTCACCGCATAGGCACAGTAGCCGCCGTACCTGGGCGCGTATTTTTCAGGATCCTGACAGAACACTTCCCGGTGAGCAGCGCTGGCAAACCTCCATCGGGCTCCGCGCCAGACGTATTCGAATTCTGGGATCCCCTTCACCGGCTTCTTCTCGGCAAAGTAAGAGACAGGATCGTACCCTTTTATGGCAACTCCCTCTGACGTTACATTGACCGGCGATATGGATGAGGTTTTTGAACAGGAAAAGAGAGCAGACAACATAAAAATCACTACGAGAAACCCTTTTGTCCAGAAGTTTAAAACCAACTGTAATTACCTTTTCCTTTAGTAATTAGATAGTTAGTGAACCGGGCATACAATTGATGCGTTACGGGCACAGACCCCAGAAGTCAATATTTCTCTCGCCCTGTGTGAAAGTCCGAAACCCTCTATCTCCTCTTTGAGGGAATCGCACGAGCCATACCCTCCGAGGTAACCGTTGATACGTGCAACAGCCTTTGAATTGGCCAAACTCTTCATGTCAGAATAGATTGCCCTGAACCCCTTCATTATTTCGTGATACAATCTCAGGCTGTCCTTCTGGTGATAATCCTCGGCAATATAGAATCCCGAATATGGTTCTATAGCAGTAGCAATTCTTCCTTTTGTTTCAGAAGCAACGCGATCTCTCGTTCCTGTTGCAAGGTTCCCCTGTTCTTCGTTGTGATAGACTATGGCTGCCCTATACTGGCGGAACCACGAATTTCTTGTCGGATCGTGACCCTTCCAGAAGATATCCAACACTTCCCTATATGAGATGCGAGAGGGATCAAAATCGACTTGAACCGCCTCAGAGTAATCTCCCGGATCGTGATAACTCGGATTCTTCTTAGTGCAACTGGCGTATCCCACCCGGGTTCAGATAACCCCTGGCAAGCTCCCAAACTGGGAGTCAGGCCCCCAGAATCAGCCAAGGGCGAAGGTAGCTGTTTCAGAAAAAAATCGAGGACCCTTTTCCCTCAACTACTGGTACCCTTGTTTCATTCATAAGATACCCCGCAG
>DMNE01000405.1:14907-17496 GCA_003453735.1 Nitrospiraceae bacterium
AACGTGCGACCGGGCCTTTACTTCGCTCCAACCGTGGGGAGGACTATCACAAATCTGGAGCCCCTGTTCACCTCGCTTTCCACCGTCATGCTTCCGTTTAGTTTCGTAATGATTCTTTGGCTGGCCGCGAGGCCGAGGCCCGCCCCTTTCTCCTTGGTGGCGTAAAATGGGTCGAATATCCTGGTGAGATGCTCTTTGTCTAAGCCCACTCCCGTATCCTCAAAAACAATGACGATATTGCTATCCTTGGCTCTGCTTCGAATAATGAGTGTCCCCCCATTTGACATGGAATCAGCTGCATTCAATGCGATGTTCACGATAACCTGGGAGAGAAGGTTTCCGTCCGTCATAATCTCCGGCAGACTGGGCTGGAGGTCTCTCATAATAGTGATATCCTGTGCCCTTTTGTCATACTGTATAAGGGAGAGGGCGTTCTCAATGACGTGGTTGACCTTCCAAGGCTTGAACTCCACGGGGAGCATCTCTGAAAAACTGGAAAGCATGCGGAGGCTACCCACAATTCTGTTCATGTGCAGATAGATGGTCTCGAGGCTTTCCTTCTTAAATTCGTCCTCCTCCATCTCCTTTAAGAGCTCGACAAATGAGAATACCGATGTGAGAGGATTTCCTATTTCGCGGGCAATACCGGAGGTCAATCTACCCAGGTATGCCAGCTTCTCGGAGTGCATCATCTGTCCCTCCATCTTCTTCATCTCCGTTATGTCCTGGACCAGCTTGATGTAACCGTGGAGATCACCGGCTGAACTCTTCATCGGTGCAGTCGTCACCTGAAAAAACTTATCCTCCCTGCCAAAGAGATTTGACAGGATTTCCGTCTGCACATCACCCGTCATATAGGAACCCGTGACCGTGCACCCCGTGCAGATTTCTTCGTAAGACATTCCGGTGATGTCTTTTTCCACCATGTTCCTCATGGTCTGGTTGATCCATTGTATTTTCTTGTTGGTGTCGAACAAAACGATGCCGCTCCCCACAGTGCTCACGATGGCGTTGAGTTTTTCCTTCTCCGCAGAGAGTTCATCGGTTCTTTTCTTCAGCGTTTCCTTCTCGGCGGAGAGCTCCTCGGTCCTCTCCTTTACCTTGTGTTCAAGATCTACAGCATATTTCTCAAGTTCCTTCTTATGCCTTTCGATCTCTTCGGTCTTTAGCTTTTTCCTGTAGAGGAATATAACGATCACGGACGCAACGCCCGTGATCAAGAAGATAGCAATGATAAGCAAAGAGTAAAATTTCATGGATCTCTTCATCTGCATGGTGACTTCGGAATACGGGGCTGATACGGCCACGATCCACTTTGCATCCCCCACAGATGCGGTAGAAAAGGCAAGAATCTTGTCTTCCCCAAAGGGGGCAAGCTGCCTTCCATAATAGTCAGCTCTCCCTTCGATGATCTTCTTTTCCGCATCAAAGGTCTTGTGACATTTGAAGCAGGAAGAGTCCGTCTTGTAGAGATTTCTGCCGACCATGTCAGGCTGCGTAGGATGGTAAAGGAGATTCCCCTTTTCATCCATCATCCACGCATATCCTCTCGAGCCTGATCTTATCGGGCCGAGGAATATCTTGGCGATGTCCTGTAAATCAATGAAAACCACCAGGGCTCCAACAAGGGAGTTGGAATGACACACAGGGGCGGTAAGATATATCCTCCTCGTACCCTGTTGTATCAGTACATCACCTTGGCAGCCTCTCTTTACCGCGTCGAAAAAATGCCTATCATCTAATTCTTCTACGGGCATGGTCCCTCTGGTAAAGCGTATGTTGCCTTGATCATCCAGGAATACGATCCGCCTTTTTACGTCTGCGATGTGTCTACACACGGCGTCGGTAAGAAGGCGGAAATCGCCCTCCTTGGAAACATTTATCACTGCCGCGATCTGGGCGACATGAAGCACGTCCTCTCTCACAACGTTTAGATAGCTCTGAATGTTCGAAGCTTCCGTTTTTGCCAGGAGGAGTTGCTGATGGTTAAACTGTTCGGCCATCTCCAGCTGGAGCGTCCGATGAAAAGAGACGTTCAGAGCTATAAGAGACGAGATAATAATCACAAGAATCCCTATAATACCGATATAACCCTTCATGTTATCACCTCATTCTCCCCAATCTTGATATGCGATACCATTCAGGTTCAGCATGCTCGCACACGCGTCATCGCCCAAGTCTTTCAGTAATTAATCAATGCCAAGCGCTTTAAGCTTTTTCCATAGAGTAACCCTGCTGATCCCGAGATGCTTTGCGGCAAGGGTCTTATTGCCGTTATACTGAGAAAGGGTTGAAGATATTTTCTCGCTGTCGATGTGATTTTCGTTCCTCTCGGTCTTCTTCTCATAGACGAGATAGTCCGGTAGATCCGAGACTTCAATGGTATCAGTTTTGCAGGTGACCGCGCTGTGCTCAAGGGCATTGATGAGNNCGCCTCACATTGCCCGGCCAGGGGAAATGTGTCAAAATGTCCATAGCAGCGGGACTAATACTGCGAATCTCTTTGCTATTCACAGAGGAGATCTTTCTCAGATAGTGGAAGGCAATGAGAGGGATGTCTTCGCTTCTTTCCCGTAACGGCGGCACTTT
>DMNE01000332.1:0-223 GCA_003453735.1 Nitrospiraceae bacterium
GATAGGGGCAAATGCAGAGATGGGCTGGACAGAGATCACTTTTAAAGTTTTTGCGGTCGCCTGGCACTTCCTTTTCGAGCAAAATATCCGCATCGAGAGCAAACACATCCTTTTCTGTAATGAAGAATGGATTGATATCGATTACTTTAATGGCCGGGAAATCGATGAGCAGATAGGAGAATCTCACCAGCATCTCTTCCATAAGTCTCAATGTTTCTTTATA
>DMNE01000332.1:271-3150 GCA_003453735.1 Nitrospiraceae bacterium
GACCGAACCGAATGTAGGGTCTTTTTTGGCTCCGATTGCCACTTCATGACCGTACTGTGTCATCATCGGTTGGATCAGGATATGAGCTTCGGGGTCTCCGCTGGAGACAGCTAACTCCCTGAGTTTCCTGAGCGCTTCTCTCACCGAACCCTCATTCTTGAGATTGAGGAAAACCCCTGATTTCTCTATTCTGTGAAAAACCTTTTCTGAGTCTATCTTCAGAACAACAGGGTAACCGATCTCTTCAGAAATGCGAACAACTTCCTCCTCGCTCTGCGCCCTCTTCGTCGTAATGACAGGCATGCCGTAAGCCTGGAGTATCTCTTTCACTTCGTTTAAATTTAGTATCGCCCTTTTTTGATCCAAAGCATTGTTAATGATCCCCTTCGCCTTTTCTCTTTCAGGGGAGAAATCTCTCAGAATGGTTTCGGGAGTTTCCTGCAGAAGTTGCAAATTATAGTCGTAGCGATATAAATAGATAAAACTTCTTACCGCCTGCTCAGGAGCGAAAAAGGTCGGTATCGCTTTTTCATTCAAAAGCTCTCGAGCAGATTGTACCAGCTCACCCCCCATCCAGACGGTGAACAATGGAACGTACGGGTTGACCTGCTTTGCAGAAACAATGGCCTCAGCTGTCTTTTCAGACTGTGCCCTAAAGTTAGGGGCATAAACAACAACAAGCCCGTCCACATTGGCATCCCTGAGACAGTTTTCAACAGCTGTTTTATAGTGTGCGGGGGAAGCACTTGTGAGGAGATTGACAGGATTCTGCACTTCCCTGACTGATGGCAACATTTGACGAAGGTTTCCGATGGTGTCCTCTTGAAGGATCGAGAGCTCGCCTTCCAGTTTCAGGAGCGTATCCACCGCGATCATCGACGGGCCACCAGCGTTAGTGATGATGGCGAGACGTTTCCCTTTGGGACGTCTTTCCTGGGCAAGGGTCTCTGCAAGATAAAAGAGATCTAAGATCTCGTCAATTCTCACTGCTCCTGCTCGTTTAAAAACTGCATCATAGACCTTGTCTTCTCCAGCAAGAACCCCGGAGTGGGTCAGGGCCAGCTGTGCAGAAATATCGAATTTGCCCGATTTGACAACCACTATGGGTTTGCTTCGTGCGAAGCTCCTGACTGCACTCATAAATTTGCGACCCCTCGTAATATTCTCGAGATAGAGAATGATCGCTCTGGTCTGGGGGTCTACCCCTAGAAAGTCTATGAGGTCGGAAAAACCGAGATCCAGTCTTGTACCAAGGGAAATAATATAGCTGAATCCGAAGTTCTTGTCTATTGCCCGGTCAAGCAGGGCGCTCGCAAGAGTACCGCTCTGAGAAATAAAGGCTGTCGTCCCACTTTTAGGTATTTTCGGAAAGAGGCTGGCATTCAAGCTTATGCTGGGCCTTATAAAGCCCAGAGTATTCGGACCTAGAATCCGCAAATCATATTTCGATGAGAGCTGCTTGATTTGGCTCGAGAAAAGCTGGTTATCCTGATCACTGAGGCAGAAATCAGGATATATGATAGACACACCCTTAACATGTTTTTTGCCACATTCTTCAAGTGTTGGAAGAATCTCTTCGAAGGGGATCGCAAGAATCGCAAGATCCACCCTATGAGGAATGGCGGAGAGTGTTTTGTAAGCCTCAACTCCCTGTACGGATTCGCACAGAGGATTGATAGGATACACAACCCCCCTAAACCCGTTGCCGATCATGTTTCTCAGGATGAAATACCCTGCGGATTCAGGGTCCTGACTCGCACCGACAACCGCTATTCTTTTTGGGTTAAAAAAAACTTCAAGATTCTTGATTGACATAGCATCACCCCATTTATTCCTGATGACGTGCATTCATGACAATGCCTCTGTACCTTCGATTATGTTTCACGAGTGCTGGAAAAAACATAAGAAGATGTGCCAAGAAACAAGTGCAAATATTAGCTTTGCTAGCGCTAACCCCAGAATGACTTGTTGGGCGCGATTTTATAGACATGTCTTTTTCAATTATTTTTGGTGGAATGGGAACAGGTGCCCCATTCCACCGTTCTGAAACGTGAGTTATTTCTGAGGCTGCAAAAACCCTTCGAATTTCTTGTACCCGTCTTCAACAGTCTTTTTGTATTCATCCCAGCCTTTTTTCCCGTTCTCGATCCATTCGCCCACAACCTTCTCGGTATCGGCCTGTACCTGCTTGTTCGTTCTGATCATCTCTTTGACTAGCTTGTCATTGAACTCCTGAACCTTCGCGATGCTGTCAAAAGTCGTATCGAGGGAAAACTTCATCATCTTTAAAACATTTTCGCTCACATTCTGAGTGTCATAACCTGCAAAACCTGTTTTTGCTTCCATTGTCGAATCTCCTTTTGTTGTTGTTGTTGTTTTTGTTGGTTCATCTTTGTGAGAGGCTCTTGCCCCCGTTACCCCTGCGGTCGCTCCCTTACTCGTCATCACCCCCTTCTTCGCGACTGGTGCTATGGCTTTTCCTTGTTGTGGTAGTTTCATCGGTACCTCCTTCCCGAGATGGGCCCCCAGGATAGTCGAGAGTCCACCAGTTAAACATTTTTTTGGTGAGCGCTTCAGCATCGCTCATAGCAATAACCTGTCTAAGCCAAAGACCAAAGAAACCAAAATAGTTTTTTAGATCCCACCCGGAAGTCATCAGTAGAGGAAATACCCTGTTAAGGTCCCGGATATAGGATCTGAGCACATAAGCGACGTTTATGTCAGGATCGCCGAATTCACTAAGATTTTCTTTCAGTTTTTCGTATTCCTCTTCGTCCAGTCTCAACGTTATCGGTTTCAGCGCCATGACAGTTCCATTTCAATCGTAATCATATATACATATCATAGTATTACAAATGTAATTTGTCAAGCAGAAAAAT
>DMNE01000169.1 GCA_003453735.1 Nitrospiraceae bacterium
CACCGAACCCTCATTCTTGAGATTAAGGAAAACCCCTGATTTCTCTATTTTGTGAAAAACCTTTCCTGAGTCTATCTTCAGAACAACAGGGTAACCGATCTCTTCAGAAATGCGAACAACTTCTTCTTCGCTCTTCGCCCTTTTCGTCGTAATGACCGGCATACCGTAAGCCTGGAGTATCTCTTTTACTTCGTCTAAATTTAGTATCACCCTTTCTTGACCTAAAGCATTGTTAATGATCCCCTGCGCCTTTTCCCTTTCAGGGGAGAAATCTCTCAGAATGGTTTCGGGAGTTTCCTGCAAAAGTTGCAAATTATAGTCATAGCGATACAAATAGATAAAACTTCTTACCGCCTGCTCAGGAGTGAAAAAGGTCGGTATCGCCTTTTCAATCAAAAGCTCTCGGGCAGATTGTACCAGCTCACCCCCCATCCAGACGGTGAACAACGGAACATACGGGTTGACCTGCTTTGCAGAAACGATGGCCTCCGCTGTCTTTTCGGGCTGTGCCCTAAAGTTAGGGGCATGGATAACAACAAGCCCGTCAACATTGGCATCCCTGAGACAGTTTTCAACAGCTGTCTTATAGTGTGCGGGGGAAGCACTTGTAAGGAGATTGACGGGATTCTGCACCTCCCTGACTGATGGCAACAATTGACGAAGGCTTCCGATGGTGTCCTCTCCGAGGATCGAGAGCTCGCCTTCCAGTTTCAGAAGGCTATCCACCGCGATCATCGACGGGGCACCAGCGTTGGTGATAATGGCGAGACGTTTCCCCTTGGGACGCCTTTCCTGGGCAAGGGTTTCTGCAAGATAAAAGAGATCTAAGATCTCGTCGATTCTCACTGCTCCTGCTCGTTTAAAAACTGCATCATAGACCTTGTCTTCTCCAGCAAGAACCCCGGAGTGGGTCAGGGCCAGTTGTGCCGAAATATCGAATTTGCCCGATTTGACGACCACGATGGGTTTGCTTCGTGCGAAGCTCCTGACCGCAGTCATGAATTTGCGACCCCTCGCAATATCCTCGAGATAGAGGATGATCGCCCTGGTCTTGGGGTCTACCCCTAGAAAGTCGATGAGGTCGGAAAAATCGAGATCCAGTCTTGTACCAAGGGAGATAATATAGCTGAACCCGAAGTTCTTGTCTATTGCCCGGTCGAGCAGGGCGCTCGTAAGAGTACCGCTCTGAGATATAAAGGCTGTTGTCCCACTTTTGGGCATTTTCGGAAAGAGGCTGGCGTTCAAGCTTATGCTGGGCCTTATAAAGCCAAGAGTATTCGGACCTAGAATCCGCAAGTCGTATCTCGATAAGAGCTGTTTGATTTGGTTCGAGAAAAGTTGGTTATCCTGATCGCTAAGGCAGAAATCAGGATATATGATAGACACACCCTTAACATGTTTTTTGCCACATTCTTCAAGTGCCGGAAGGATCTCTTCGTAAGGGATGGCAAGAATCGCAAGATCCACCCTATGGGGAATGGCGGAGAGTGTTTTGTAAGCCTCAACCCCCTGTATGGATTCGGACAGGGGATTGATAGGATACACAGCCCCGCTGAACCCGTTGCCGATCATGTTTCTCAGAATGAAATACCCTGTGGATTCGGGGTCCTGACTCGCACCGACAACCGCTATTCTTTTTGGGTTAAAAAAAACTTCAAGATTTTTGATTGACATAGCATTACCCATTCATTACTGACAACACCAAAACCTTGTCAGGCAATCCCCCGAAAGCCAACTCAGGTGCCGTCTCCATACAATAAATATAAATAGTTTCAGAACCCCTTTCTGATACCGCCTTAACAGCAGTGCCGAGGACTGCGTGCCAGTTGCTGTCGACGACAGTCCAACGAATTTAAACCAATAAAATCTCCACAGCACCCACGGGATTTTTCGAGCCAACGGAGGCTTGTTCAAAATGGGCGCCTCGACGGACGATCGGGCTTCCCCTCGGCTTCAAGCCTCAGGGCATGCTCACCACGTCTGTTCTCTGGCTCCCGTACTTGAGTTGTTCCCTCGGCTCGATTACGTCCCGGGAATGCCGCAGAGATACCCTTTGTCTTTAACAGACCTTCTACTTAACACTATAACTAAATACTCATCAGGATAAAGCTCAGAAATATGAAAATTGCAGGAGAAAGCCTGCAAATAATTGAAGAAAAAGGTGAAACAAGGTTGTTTCTCTCTCTATAACGATGGCGATTGGCGAAAAGCTTTTGGGATCTTTATTTCTTACATGAAGAGGCCCGGCGCATAAAGAACAAGTATTATAGGAAAGAGAGATTTCCGCTAGCTAGCTTTCTTAAGTCTGTCTCTTAAAATGCGTACTGAACCATTCAGCGGCCAGCCGCGCCACCTCTTCCAACGTTCCCGGCTCTTCAAAAAGATGTGTGGCGCCAGGAACTATCTCCAGTCGCTTTTCAGTCTTTATTGCGTCGAAGGCCTTGTCATTAAAAGATATCACGACGTCATCTTCTCCCCCGACAATAAGAAGCGTCGGCGCGAACACTTTCCCAAGGGCGTCTTCAGCTAGGTCAGGCCGTCCTCCCCTTGAAACGATCGCTTTGATCTCGTTGCCGAATTCGGCTGCCGCTTTCAAAGCAACCGCAGTTCCCGTGCTCGCTCCGAAATAGCCGAGTTTTAGCCCTGCCGTTTCGTGTTGTGCCTTGACCCACAGTGTCGCTGCCTTTAGCCGGAACGTGAGCAGAGGAATATCAAAGCGATTCTCGTAGATCTCATCCTCTTTAACGGTCAGGAGGTCGAAAAGCAGTGTGCCAATGCCCTTTTTGTGTAAAACGTCTGCCACGAACTTGGTTCTTGGACTCAACCGGCTACTGCCGCTTCCGTGCGC
>DMNE01000463.1 GCA_003453735.1 Nitrospiraceae bacterium
GACGTACCTTTTTTATCTTCACCTGAGATTTCTTCTGAAAAGGATTCAGCGGAGAGGGACTCCGGTAAATTTCTTCAAATCCTTCCACCTCCTCAAACTCAGACAGCCACTGATCACGCTCAGACTGCCGGCTCGCCACGATGTAATGAAGCTTACGGTTTACAATCTGCTCAATGTTCTCTTCATATGCCATCCCACGATCGATCACGACCGTCTGCCGCTCCGGCAGTCCCACTCGTTTTTCCATCAACTGAAGCATACTATCAAGGGTCTGACGATCCTGAAGGTTTCCCTCCATCACTTCATGCGCCAAGGGAAACCCCTCCTTGCCTATCACNNCATTGCCGTTGGCCTCTCCTTCAAAATACGTTGAGGTGATGTCGTAAAAAAATACCGTGGGATCAAGATTGAAAAGACTCTTCTCCCTCTCCACCAATGCCGATTCAATCGCAGCCCGGTTGGGATACAGCCGGTCAAGATTGCGGTACAATGCCTCATCATACAGTTCCTTAAAATCCACTCCTAGGATATCCTCGATCGCTGTGCCCCTGATCCAGTCAGGCATCGCATGTTCAGAAAGAGGAAAGATCAGCCGGTTCAATGTCATCGCGCACGTCAGTGTTCTTGCCCTGTCGCTCAGCCCGACATCCCCCAGAATCTTATCTAATCCCAATCTCTTCCAAAACTGATAGCCCGCATGGACGGACCCTGCTTCCCGGTGTTCACAGGTTTCAACTTGGTCAGCATGCACGCTTATGAGATCGCTGGTGTCTCTCTCCTCCTTTTCCCTTCTCGCTCCGACTTTCTCCAGAATTGCTCTTGTCTCTTTATCTGTTACCGCCGGTTAATGACAGACCCATCTTGTCGGTATAATCGGACCCACCCAAAAGTTGCATGTTTTAACTTTTCAGAGATTACAGCGCCGGTTTACTATTTGCAGACGCACGCCTGATATACTGTTTTTATCGCAGTAGTGAATGCATGTTCGGACGATAGACGATGACTTGTGTGAGGGTGCCGGCTGAGGCAGTTTTACGATTTTGTTTTTGCTTTTCTTGCCTGCGCGTTCAGCTTCTTTGATTCGTGCATTCTCCAACTGGGACCATCGATATTGATGATTATGGAATGATGTACCATGCGGTCGACAATGGCAGTAGTGACAACAGGGTCGCCAAGGTAATCGCCGAGTTCGCTGAATCCAATATTCGACGTGAGCAAGGTTGAACCTTTGCAATATCGGCCGTCTATGACCTTGAAGAACAGGGAGGCATTTTTTGAATCCTGCTGTTCCAGGCGATCGAAGCCAATCTCATCGATCAGGAGAACATCTGGCGCGGTATATCTCCTGAGTTTTCTGTGGAAGCTATTGTCGGCGCGACTTGCCATCAGGTCTGTAAGCATATCGGCTGCTGTGGTATATCGGCAACGATATAGTTGAGTACACCCGATTATAAGAAGGGCCTTTGCAATATGACTTTTGCCGGCACCGGAAGTTCCCGCAATGACAAGACCCTGTTTACGTCTTACAAAGTCCAGTTTTGCAAGTTCCATTATTTGTGCTTTATCTACCCCGGTCTGGAAAGCAAAGTCGAAGTCCGAAAGTAGTTTTCTATCTGGCAGCCGTGATTCTCTTATTCTCCGTTCTATCCTTCTTTCAATCAGAGCATTTGCTTCTATGGCAAGTAATCGTTCAATAAGTTCAGTCGACGGAAGCGATTTTTGAACGGCTTCGGCAAGTTCGCTCTCAAGAGCCTTCTGAAGCGCGTTCAACTTCAGCGTCTTCAGATGTTCCCTTATTTTTGTCATGGTTTCCTGCGCCTTCATTTTCATTCTCCTGTTTAAGCAATTCGCTGTATTCTTTGAGCGGCCGCTGTGTGATTTTCGGCAATGCCTTTTGAAGTTCCCGGCGGGCCCGTTCATTACGTGCGGACTCTAAAGTGCGCGGCATCGCCTTCGCTCTGAGGATCCTTTCTATTGCCTTACCATCAAAAGCCTGATATTGAAGGGCATGTTCAATAGCCCTGTATATATCATCACCTTGATAGTGCTCTTTCATGCGCAGAATATAACGGGCATGGAATCCACAGTTCTTTGGATGTTTCTCGGTAAGTCCTTTAAGGAACTCCTCGGCCATTGCTCCTAATTCCATAAAAGCCTCCCTTACGGGCTCAAGGCCATAGCGCATCTTTTTTGTCTTGAAGTGTTCCGGGTTTTCCACCTTTATGCCGGAGCCCGCAGGCTGCCGTTCATGCCTGGCTATAAGATCCAGTTCAGGATTGTAGATCAGTATCTCATGTTCGGTGGCCTTTATACTCAGTATGTCGGCCATATTGCCGGAGGGTACGGAATAGTGATTTGTCTCAAGACCGATAAACCCCTCAGCGTCACAAATCTTTAAATACACCTCTGATGTATCATAGAAATTAAACGGTAACGGCTGAAGCGCCGACTGTTCCTGTTCAATAAACAGCTCTATTGGGGCGCGCTTCGTGGTATCGTGGATGTGACGGTCAGATTTTTCTTTGAGCCACCATAGGCGCGTCGCCCTGAGGTCTTCCATGTCCTCAAAGTCCCTGCCGCCAAGCAGATTTTTTTCTACATAGTTGAATGGCGATTCAATTTTCCCTTTTATTTGAGGGTTTTTTGGACGGCATGCCACAGGTTTACAGTTATAGTGCGTGATAAACGAGGTGAAAGCCGGATTAAAGACAGGCCTGCCACACTCCCATCTCAGCACTATAGTCTTTTCATTATCGTAGAGGCACTCTCTTGGTACCCCGCCATAATACTGGAACGTATCCTGATGGCGGCGGATAAGGCTGTAGAAGTCATGACGTACCGTAAAGTCGATGTATTGCCGTCTTGGAAAACACAGAATATATGAGAAACACTGTACCTGGCATTTCCCTGTACGCCTGAAATTGATCGTATAGGGGCTCCAATCCATTTGTCCTTGCACCCCTGGGGCCGTCTCAAATCGCATCACCGGTTCTCTCTGAGGAAGAACTCTCATATTCGCCACTTTCTCTTTCAGTATGCTCATCCCTCCGGTATAGCCCTGGTCTTTCAATTCCTCGAATATGCGAACGCATGTAATGCGCGGATATTTATCCAGCAGTCTTTTTATTTCGGGCTCGAAGGCGTCCAGCTTGCTCGCCCGCTTCTGCTTCTTTTTGAGGACATCATGACCATTGTTGCGTCTGTTGTCATGCGCCCTGAGTATTCTCCTTACAGTATTGCGTCCTATTTGAAACTCCCTTTGCAGCTCACGGATCGACCTGCCTTCGTTATGCATCGTGATCAGGGTTTGTTCAAGTTCACTACGATTGCGTATGAATTTCACCGCACTGCCTTCAGCGTAATGATTGTTTCTTGGGCGGCGCTGATGGCCCTCTCGAGTGGTTCGTAAAGATACGTTTCAATTTTGCTCTTTCTAACTCTTTCTGATACAGCCCGGCAGATATGCGCAAACGATATAAGCTTTGCCTCAAGCCCCACCGGCTTTGGTTTCTCACGCTCTATGATCTCCCACGGCCTGTACAGTATGGCCTGGTATTCCCACACTGGCCGCGACAACAGATGTGAGACTAACTTCTCTAACTCCCTTATTGAGAGCCTGTGTTTTATGACCGCATTTGCAATATCCCTTTGGTTGCCACGTGGCAACTTTGCCAATTCCCGGCCAACGCTTGCCGAAAACAGGCCCAGCCTTATGTCTTCCTGTATATCTTCGCTCAATCTTTCGATCAGCGACAGTCTCCGACTTGCCCAACTCTTGTGCCTGCCTAACAGCACCGCTATCTCTGTCAGCATTAATCCATCCTCGCGATGAAGTGACCTGATCACAAGAGCCTCTTCCATCTCTGTTATCGATTTGCCTGCGTTCAGTTGTATGATCGCCGCCTTGCAAGCTCTGGCACTCATCTGCACTGTCTTGGCCCGCAACGCCTCTCTGCCCAGCTTCCGGCAAACCCGCAGCCTTTTGAAGCCATCTATAAGTTCATGTCCATCTCCAGCCCTGACACACACCACCGGAGACATCTGCCCTTATTTTTGTATCGATTTCATCATGGCTGCCTCTGCACGGGGATTCACTATCCGATATGCGCTGAACTTTTCGCCTATCCCGGATATCGCTGCATCCACAATTTCGCCTTCTCCTTTCATCAAGGTAAGATTACAACGCACTTCGGGACAAAGGGAAGAAAATCACCTCTTTGCAATCACTACCTTAAACTGCTACCGAGCAACCCCTTGATATAACGCCTATTTCAACTATGAGCGCGTCCATCTTTGCAATATTTTGATTGCAAACAGGCTTTAACAGATAACGGCCTGGCGTTATTACGTTTTTTGCCTTTTGCTCGTCCATCTTTGCAATCTCCGGTTTCAATCGTCGCAGTAGGTTGCGCTGCCTTTGTTTCTTTCGGTTCCGTTCCGTATATGCCGGGTTCCGCTTGCGATATTCTTTCCAGTAACCCTTATTCTTGCTGCACCACTCTTTCTGAGCTTTTGCCTGGGACTCCTTGTAAGCACTGTCAGTCGCCAGCTTCGCCTTCTGCCATTTTTTCTTCCTTGCCTTCTGGCATTCAGGCTTACTGCAATACTGCTGATTTTTTACCGCAGGCCGTGGCGTAAATATTTTCTTGCAGCTTACGCACGTCTTATCCATCTTTCCTCCAAATCTGCCTCGATAAGAAAAGAATGGAATATTGTCGCAAAGGAAAAACAGCCTACGTACAGCTATGGTTGCAGGGGTGGATTACTGGATTGCAGTGTGAGGTGGGGCCGATATTTGATACCGTTTAAGTATTCAAAAAAGCCGGATTAATGGGTCCATATTCCGGCGGCGGGTGGGTCCATTACTGACCGGCGCTAACAACAACAGGCATCCTGACCAGGAGCCAGCGCGCACGCCGGAAGTGGTCATCGACGTTCGACTATATCCTGATCGACGAATACCAGGACACGAAC
>DMNE01000462.1:0-2015 GCA_003453735.1 Nitrospiraceae bacterium
TGCATGAAAGCGATTTTGTGGAAGTGAGGCGCGGTGCAATGGCTGAGGCAGGACAATGAAAACATAAATCACAGAGCCAAAATGAAGGATTTGTTGAAACCTAAGCTTCGATCGAGGGACATGGCAAGGCAGCAGAAAAAAGTTTCTGACAGGACGAGAAGATCGCGGGCATAGCCGGAAAAGGCGATTTGTTAGAGACTGTGTCTTGGCGTGGTCCGGTTCGGGGCCTTTCTATATAGCTGTCGCTGGAATTATCTTAAACGGGCTTAATGTCTCAATAATAGCGCTGAACTGGCAACTCCCGGGACACCTCCACCGCATTATTTCTCCCTCGAAGGGAGTGGTTACTGTTCTGGCCATTGTGAGCCTTCACGTTTTGGTATTGCGCTGGATTCTGAGCCGGATGCCTGTCCTCAGAGAGGAATGCTGATACGAGACAGGATAGCATAAGGTTGCTTGGTTAGGCATGGGGAAGTATCGCCTGTGCCTTGATATCTTAAAAAGGGGCGGCGATGAAATGATTGCATCGGGGATAACGATCCTGCTCCTATCACTGTTTCTAGCCGGAACGGCCTCCCCTGATCTAGTCGTTGCAAGGGAAGCGCTCCTTACTGATGAGGCTAAGATATGCCTTGGCTGCCATGGGCAACGGAGCATTATCAAGAAGTTCGAAAACGGTGAAGTGATAGCGGCGTATGTGGATACCGCGACATTCAAGGCTTCAGCCCACAATTCTCTCGGTTGCTCTGCCTGTCATACCGGATTTTCGGCGAAGACTCACCCTATGAGAAGGTTCAGGTCGAAGAGACAGTACCAGATCCGATGCTCACTTGTATGCAGGCGGTGCCATACTGTTGAGCAAATGAAACCGGTTGGTGGGGCTTTGTTACGGAAAGAGAGCCAAGGGAACCCGGTCGTCTGCAGCGACTGCCATGGTTCCCATTCCATCATGTCGGTGTCTGGCGGGAAGATGTTCGGAATAGAGGAGCAGTATTGCCTGAGTTGCCATGGGCACTCCCTCACCATGTCCTTCAAGGATGGCGAAACATTATCGTTCAGTGTGGAGAAATCGGCACTGGAAAACTCCGCACATAATGAAATCGCCTGTTCGGGCTGTCACGTGGGGTTTTCGTCAAGTGAGCATCCGCACAGAATTTTCAAGAGCAGAAGGGAGTATACACTCGCTTCCGCAGAGAATTGCAGGCGATGCCATTTCGATAAGTACACAGAGACACGCGAAAGCATCCACTATATCCTGATCAGCCGAGGGGATTTGAGAGCTCCCTCCTGCACCGACTGTCATGGCTTCCATACTGTATCCCGGAGAAGCAGAGAAAAGGTGTCTGCTGCAGGGAAGTGCCGCAAGTGCCATCAGGGAATTTATGACCTCTATGCTGGGAGCGTTCATGGCAAAGCACTTCTCGATGAACGGAACCGGGATGTGCCGGTATGCACCGACTGTCACGTGGCGCATGAAATCATTGATCCGCTCACCCCGGTTTATAGACGGAAGATACCTGAGATTTGCAGGAACTGTCATACAGATAAAACGATCATGGGGAAATATGCTCTTTCGACGGATATAACGACTTATGTATCGGACTTTCACGGAACCAGCCTGGTTTTTGACAAGAAGCGGAGGAAGCTGTTCCTTAACCCGGCAAGTCCGGTAGCTGTTTGCACTGACTGTCACGGCAGTCACACGATACGGAGGACATGGAGTTCGGATACAGCAGTAGTGAAAGCCAACCTGCAGAAGAGATGCCGGCAATGTCATGGGGCAACAGTGAAGAATATTCCGGATAAATGGCTTCCCCATTATGAACCAAGCATGAAAAAAGCGCCGATCTTTTTTATTGTCAGGCTCATTTATAAGGTTTTTATCCCCATTTTGGTAATAGGACTATTGCTTCAGGTCATTTTACACATATGGCGCTATGCCATGAGACGATGAGAGGGGAGGAAATGATTGGTTGATGCCATGGGAGGTCATGGAGATGATATCAGGCGGTTTA
>DMNE01000462.1:2164-5226 GCA_003453735.1 Nitrospiraceae bacterium
AGAAAATGGCGAGCGTCGATGGTGATTACGGCGAGAGATTTAAGGAATGCTGTGCATGACATAAAGTATTACATCGGTGTGGAAAATTTCCCTGCGGCCTGTGACCGCTACAGTTATAAACAGAAGTTTCAGTACTGGGGTATATTCATCGGAGGGCTCTTGATGATAGGGACAGGACTCCTGCTCTGGTTTCCTGCATTCGTTACCCGCTTCCTCCCAGGAGAAATTCTTCCNNTATGGCATATATATAACTGCATATTCAGCCCTGAGGTTTTTCCCCTCGATACAAGCATATTTACCGGATATATATCGAGGAAGAGGATGATACGGGAACACCCCATTGAACTGGCCAGAATCGAAGGAGTCAGTTTGGAAGAGATGCTGAAGCAGCAGGCAAGAGAGGGCAAAGAGAAATCATCGCCATAGCGGCCTATGCGGACAAGCGCCTAGCGACTATCCCGAATTTGCCGAATTCCTCGTTAGAGAGGGAATCGATTCCATATCCCTCAATCCGGACTCGGTAATGAAGATTACTGCTAAAGTGCTTGCGATCGAAGATCAGCTTTAAGGACTTTATGTTCTGAGAGGTTTCGAGAGATGACAGTGGACAGGATTCGATGTGGATGGTCAACCCCCTGCCGTGGACGTGAGAGTAGTGACCAGGCGTTAAATTTTGGATTCAGGAGGTGGATTTATGGAAGACATCAAACGGATTCTCGTGGTGAGCAGAATGACCACTTACTGCAGGAAGGCTCTACATTACGGCATCTCGCTGTCGAAGAGGTACGGTGCGTCGCTCTCGATCATTCATGTCGTACACAACCCTTTTGGGCTTGAGGGCTGGACCCTGCCGCCTCTCGAACAGGACTATTCGATATTGCTCAAGAAAAGCAAGGAAGACATCGATGCGGCCATCAATGCTGAGAGAGTAAAGGGCCTGGAAATAAAAGAAGTGATCAGGGAGGGAGAGCCCACCGAGGTAATTTTGAGCGTCGTCAAAGAGGAGAATATCGACCTCATCATCATGCTTGCCCATGAGGAGGGCCGCATGGAACATTTCCTTTTCGGCCATAGCAATGAGGAGCTAATCAGGAAAATGCCCTGTTCCATTTTTTTGGTCAAGAAGGAACCGGCCATTTTCGGTGCGGAGTATTGAGTCCGACCAGGCCGGTGTCCCACGCTCTTCCTTCGATAGTGTGCTGGTATTGACCGAAGACCGAAATGCTCCAGTGAATGCTTTTCTCTGACGTCTTGGCCGATTTCGGCCTTGTCGTCGTACGGCACTGATTACGGCGTTTGGTCTGGTATAACTCCAATCGGGCAAGCCTCTTTTGTCTCTACTCCGGTTCAAATGATTCTTATTGTTTGATCTTTTTGGGACGATTCCTTATGTAGAGTCTTAGCCATAAATACCCCGCTATCGCTAGACTGAGTATTGGCAGTAGCGGAATGAGTGGAATATGGAGCACACCTTTCAGCCATCGCTCAAACGCACTCTCGTTGCTGAGGGTTGCAGCGAATACAATCAATGAGGCGATGATTACCCCATAGGAGATATTGACACTGGCCTTGTCCATTTCTGAAACAATATTTCTGAATTCTCCGCTCTCGATCCGAAAGCTGGGGTTCTCAAAGAACCGCATCGCTTTTTTAAAATGCTTTGAAACATGTCTCTTCAAGCCGGCTAGCTCGAACGGGCCTGCCTTCAGCCTCTTCAGCACTTCATCGTATTCCGGGACTACGACCATATATTTCTCAACAAATGGTTTCAAGTACTCTACGATCCTTATATCCGGAGCAATCGTCATGCACGTCCCCTCAAGCGTCGCAATGGCTTTTGACATGAGGACAAAATCCCAGGGCACGTTAATACCAAACGCGAGGCTCGTATTGAGGAATCTCTCCAGCATGCAGGTAAAGGGAATCCCTGCGATTTCACAAACATGTAATTCGGAAAGGACCTCATTCATTTCCCTGCGATATGCGGGGATATCGACCTCTTCGACATTCACATTGCAGAGTTCCAAAAAAGTGTCAATGACCCTGGGGACGTTTCCCTCCGCTATTCTGTAAAGAAGGTCAAAAGACCATTCTCTTAAATCCCTGGTCAAGTACCCGACGATTCCAAAATCAAGATACGCAATGGTATTTTCCCCCAGGAGGAAAAGATTTCCCAGGTGAGGATCACCGTGGAAAAAACCGTCTACAAAAATCTGCTTCAACATGGAGTCCGCTATGAGATGGGCAACCGCCTTTTTATCAGTCAATTCATCAGGGACATTTAAGATATTGGTCCCTTTTATGAATTCCATCACGAGGACCTTTTCTGTTGTGAGATCGAGAAAGACCCGTGGAATTCTTACCCGTGGGCAGTCTTTGAAATAAGAGAGGAAAACGAGTGCATTTTTTGCTTCCCTGCTGAAGTCCAGTTCACGGTCAGTCCATCTCGAGAACTCTTTGACAAGCATTCTCGGCCGGTTTTTCCTGGTGGACGGAAGGAAAACTTCCACCAGAGTTGCGAAGAACAACATGATGAGGATATCCGTCTCCATCTTCTCCCTTATCCCGGGACGCTGAACTTTCACCGCAACCTCTTCTCCGGACTTGAGTTTTGCTCTGTGAACCTGGGAAACCGATGCCGCCGCCACAGGCGTTTCATCAAACTCTGTGAATAGTTCGGTACATGTGTGCCCTAATTCCCTTTCTATTTCCACCTTTGCAAAGTCAAAGGAGAAGGGTGGCACTTGATCTTGAAGTTTTCTGAATTCATCGCAGAATTCGGGAGGGACAAGGTCGGGCCTTATGCTGAGGAACTGCCCGAATTTAACAAAGGTGGGTCCCAGCTTCTCCAGGGTCTCTTTTACCATTGCGGGGGAGGTGATCTTTGGGCGTTTTGTCTTGAGGTATTTCTTGATCTCTTTCTGATCTTTTGTCTCAAGGACGAACCGAATTCTGTGTGGCAAATGATGGAAGAATTGCCCTATCAAGATGCGACATATGGACAGGAAACGCATCAATGTGTGTGTGTACACTTTTACTGGCATCATTGGAGATCCCCTCCT
>DMNE01000371.1 GCA_003453735.1 Nitrospiraceae bacterium
AACGAACCCGAAGAACTGTGATCGGTTAAGCGCTCACTTAGCTTACAATATGAGACCCTAAATGATGTTATCGATATACTGTCGCAGGAACATTTTCCGTTCAATCATAACCTCTGCGGACGGGGTTTTCACCGTGGGTAACAAATATCTGCGTCCCAGTTTTGCATAAGTACCAACACCCAGACGATGATAGGGCAGTAGCTCAACGCCATCTAGATGTTGAAGGGATGCGCAGAATTCTCCCAAGGAGCGCATGTTTTCATCATCGTCGTTGACACCGGGGATCAGCGGCACCCGAGCGATTAGCTTCAGCGAGGATTTCCATGCAGCTGCACGGCGGATGTTATCTAGGATCATGGTGTTGTCCTTACCGCAGTAATCCTTATGCTTGTTGGCGTCCATATGCTTGATGTCGGCGAACAGGGTATCCAGGTGCGGCAGCACCTTGATAACCTCATCGAAGTGCAAACACATACTGCTCTCCATGGCTGTGTTGATGCTCCTATGATGGGATTCCTGCAACAGCTCGGCTACAAAATCTGCCTGCAGCAGAGGCTCGCCTCCGGAGACTGTCAACCCGCCACCGGAATGGAAGAAAAAGACCTCGTCCTTGGTGACCTCCTGCATCACCTGTTCGGAAGTCATGATTTTACCGTAGCCTTGCTCAATTACAGGGGACTGGCTCTCCGGAGTGGAGCACCAACTACAGTGCAGGGAACAACCTTTGAGAAAAACCACAGTACGCAAACCGTCGCCATCGTGTAAGGAAGATTTTTCGATACGTAACACTATTCCTGATCTCATAGTCTATTCTATTTTTTTCTGAACAGTACGGGCAATGATCTCATCCTGCACGTCCTTGCCCAGTTCGACAAAGTAAGCGGTGTAGCCAGCCACACGTACTAGCAAACCCTTGTATTTTTCCGGATTCTTCTGGGCGGCCAATAGTTTTTCTTGGTCGATTACGTTGAACTGCACATGATATACGCCAAGGCTGCACATACTCTTTAGGAAGGCCATCATCTGAATGATGCCGTTTTCGCTGGTAAGCAGGCTGTCCTCTACCTTCAGGTTCAGTAGCGTTCCCTGGGAGAAGCGGTCATGGGGCAGGTTGGCGACGGATTTCAACACAGAGGAGGGACCGTTGAAGTCGGTACCACCGTTGGGGCTAACACCGTCGGCCAGGGGTTTCCACGCCTTTCGTCCGGAGGGTAGGGCGCCCACTTCTAGACCAAAAGGTGTATTGCCTGAAACGGGCAGGATTCCCGAGGTCATTCGACCAAATTTGCTCTCGTACTGCTCGATCTCGTCAGCGATGAAGGTGAAAATCTCACCTACGATATCATCTACGCCCTCGGCGTCGTTGCCATATTTGGGAACGCTTTCACATAGCTTATAGATATAATCATAGCCTTCGAAGTCAGCGGCCAGGGCTTTGCACATCTCTTCCATGGAAATGGATTTGTCCTCGTAGACCAGCTGGCGAACGGCAGCTATACTGTTGACCAGGTCAGCCACGCCAATCATGATGATGCCATTGCCTACATTGTACTTTGCACCGCCAGCAGAATAATCTTTGGCATTTTCAATACATTCTTTAAAGGTTAACGACAGAACTGGTACAGGACGTTCCAGCGAGATCTCATCTAACAGATGAGAGCCGACTACACAAGCATGGATAATATAGTGGAGCTGCGTCTTGACCGCTTTGTGAAATTCTTCATACGTTGCGAATGTAGTGGGGTTGCCGGTTTGGATGGAAATGACTTTTCCGCTCTTGCGGCACACACCGTCGTTCAATACCAATTCGATTACGCTCCCCAAGTTGATATCGGCAAGATCCGTATACTGGCGCATACGACCGGAGAGGTTGGTCTCCACGCAACCGCAGGGATTCCAGTCCCATGCCTCTTTTAGCGGTACGCCCTTGTTAAGTAGCATACGCATACCGGATTCGTCGTTGTGGAACGCCGGGAAGCCAGTACCTATTGCTATCAGCTCTACGATCTTACGCAGAAAGGAATTGGGGTTTTTCGCCATGTTATAGCGCACAGAAAGGCTGGGCTGGTAGAGTTGCACGGCCATGGAGGACTCAAGGATCAGATAGGAGAGCTCGTTCACCGCGTCGCGACTGTACTGATCAATACCACCTACGCAGACATTCTGGAACATCGGGTAGCCTGCCGCGAACTCAGCGGTGACTTTGTCCTGGAACAGACACGGCTCGCTGAACTTAATCCACAGGCAGTCCAGCAGTTCTTGTGCCCTGTCTTTGCTAATCCGGCCGGCTTCAATGTCCGCTGCATAATAGGGATAGAGGTACTGGTCCATGCGGCCTGGGTTATAAGAAGCTGCGTTCTGCTCCATGAAGAGAGCGGTCTGATAGAAATATAAAGATTGCAGGGCTTCATAGAATGTTGTGGCTGGATATTCCGGTACCCGGCGGCAGTTGGCGGCGATGGTCAGTAGCTCCGCTTGGCGGCTTTCGTTCACTTCGTCAACAGCCATTTTTTCCGCTAAATCTGCGTAGCGATTGGCCTGAGTTACCATCCCTTCGCATACCATTAACTCTGCTTTAAGAAAGTTGTCTTTTTCCAGATCACCGGGGTGGGCTAAGTCAAGCCGGTTACGACGTTCCTCGATCTTTTCCTGGATACCTTTGATACCTGCGTCAAGGAGCCACGNNAAGCAGCCACGCATACCCAGCGGTGGTCTCGCCGAAACCACGTACACCCTTTCGGTCGATAAATACAACTCCGTTATCCCTAAGTAAACGCAGGTCTTCCGGTATTTGAGTGCGCCACTGCTCGAAATTGGAGCGTCCCCGCCAGTAGGGTCGTATAATGTCCTTGAATAGCTGCTTATCCTCTTCGAGCAAGTAGAAGGGGTCATAGCGCCTCTCGCCAATAGTCTCCAGCTCATTGTCTAGCACAGACCAGCAGCAGTCCGCACTGAGGATACCACCTCAGATTTTGGAGCCAGAGCAGCCCACGATCAATTCATCCGGCTGGATGAAGATGGTCTTTTCCGTGCACTGCTTACGGAAGGCGTAGGCTTTCTTTAAGATCAACGGCATGTTCTCGTATTCGATGAAACCTTCTGTAAGGATCACAGCATTCTCCAAGTCAATTTCCGGACGGATTTTCAGCAGATGCTCTTTCAGTCGATTGATGCGTGCCGTGTGAGTAGTCATAATTAATTCTCCTTCTCATCAAAATGCTTCAATGCTAGTTTCAGTGCACCGGATGCGCTAGCCGACTTAGGGAAAAATAGATCGGTCAGCAGATCAAAGTTTGGGGGTAGGTCACTGATTAGGAATTGATCAATGACCT
>DMNE01000345.1 GCA_003453735.1 Nitrospiraceae bacterium
ATAATAACGGCCCTCGATGAAGTTCACGCCGCTAGAGGTCTTGAATCCCACGGTGCCGACGGAGACGGCGGCAGGATTTTCTCCTGACTCATCGGCCAAAACACCGAACGCCTGAATGCTTTTCCCCATATCAAAGACCTCAGTCTCGATCTCTGGCGCCGTTGCCTTCGAGTCCTCACTGATGTAGTCCCTCACCGTAAGCGCCATAAACCCTGCACCAATGAAATACTCTGCGTGGCCGTCGACATGTTCGTAGAGATTCTCTTTCGTGTAATTCTGCGGCTGGCCTAGCTGCCGGAAGCCCGTGATCCCGCCGCCAACGGCAGGAGCCGGGGACTCTCGTATGGACTGAAGCGATACTGCAGGGCTCGGTGTTTCCTGCTGCTTCACTGCTTTGAAGTCGATCAGGGCAGGGTCATACCTCTGACCTTTGACGAAGAGAACCGCAGCGATAACCGGAAGCAGTCCGATGAGAAGAAGGCGATATGTGAGAGGAACCGAGTTCATCACGCCATAAATGACATCGACTCATGGGCATCGCAGAGCATGTCCTGGACAGGAAGACCGTAAGGACAGCTGCCGACGCAGGCCGGATCACCGCAAGCAAAGCACGCAGTAGCCTTGTTCTTCAGCAAGGCATAGGACTGCATTGCTCTTTTTTCCATCCCGTAATCCCTGAAATACATGCGATATCTCATGATCGAGGCGATTTCTACTCCAGCAGCACATGACCCCTGGCACTGACCGCAGCCAGTCCTACAGTATTCGCTGCCGTATAAGCGCGCGTACCTCTCGAGGGTCCTCTGGTCTGCGGAGGTAAATTTTTCTCCCGATGCCTTGAGGTAGAGTTCCATATCGGCAACTGTCTTCATTGTTACGATAAGACCGCTCACCTCCGGGTTCTTTAGTACCCACCTGAAGGCCGCAAGGGGAAACTCATTTTTTGTGCCTTCTATTTTCATGTCTTTTGCACCCGCAAGGGTCTTCATGGCGATCACTCCCATCCCCAGCTTGTAGGCCTCTGCCATCACCTCAGGGAGTTTCGGAAAGTTCATGAAGTTAAACGCCGGTTGGATCATATCGAAATGCCCCGACTTCACCGCAGTCATCAGGAGCGCCTCCATATTGTCGGGACCGTGAGAAGAGGTGCCAAGGAAGCGGATCTTCCCAGCCTTCTTCAGATCAGCTGCCGCCTCAAGCATCTCGTCGTCGAGGAGTCGCTTTTTCTCAGCCTCCAAATCTTTACTCATCGAGCCGATCGCGTGGACCAAACAAAAGTCGAGATAATCGGTCTTCATCCTCGATAAACTCCCCTCGACCGCAGCAATGTAATCTTTCTTCTTGCTCCCAAAGGGGAGATGACCAGGATTAGGTGCGGCGTTACAAAATTTCGACGCAATGATGATCTTCTCTCTCTGGATCCTACCCATGGCTTCTCCGATCTCCTTCTCGGATTGACCGTAATCAGGCGCAGTGTCAAAATAGGTGATTCCGCTGTCCACTGCCCTGAGAACCATAGATGCGGCCGAGAGTTTTCCACCCCCGAAGGAAATATCGCTCATCTTCAGCCCGGTCTTCCCTATTGCGCGATAGCTCTTCACAGAGGGTGTCTCCGTTGCTGTTTCGGCGTGAAGTGGAGAAGTTGCCATAGTGACTGTGCTTAACGCAGCTATCTTGAGAAAATCCCGACGTTTTATCATGAAACCTCCTTCTTGGCCAACCATTCGATAAGGCCACAACAGTATTCTTCGGCGCTTTTTTTATTTTAGCACACACAATGAGAAGATTTTTTTGGGAGATAACAAGCAGAATTCCTATTGGCCTTCATTCCCTGTTAGGAGAAATAAAGGCACCTCAGGAGTAGAATGTCAGGGTCTTCGGTGAAAGCACATAAAAAATCAGTTCGGAAGGGATCGAGCGTCATCGGTTGAGTGGGTTTCTATCGAGACTCACCATTCTTCGCGAGATGTCCGAGGTGTCGAGCCTGCTCTATTGTTGTTGATGAGGAAGCCCGATCGTACTTACAGGCAAGGGGAATTTATGAATCTCAAAACTGACGACGCCTGTCCGTCTACTATGACTAATACGCCCAGTCTTAATGAATGTCAGAGCCGGATCTCTGTGCCTCCACTGCATAATTTTGGTGACATACTCTCAGGCGTTTCTTCACGGGGTTCTATAATAAGGACAGGGCTCTGGGACTCTTTCATTATCTTATTTGTTACACTGCCTGAAGTGCCCAGGATGATCATGTCTATATCGTTATCCCTCTTAAACTTAAGTATTTCCTCATGGGGCACTCCCTTTAACAACCGGTATTCGATATCCTTATAACCGCCGAATCCTTTAACGTATTTTTCAAGCTCGTTCAAAGCCTTCGCTTCCATAGTCTTATGGAGTTCATCCATGTTCACCTTTGGGGCGTACCATTCGGTTATCTTTTCTATATCCTGCATTACATGGACAATATACAGTTTCGCTCCATATCGCTTCGTCATGTCTGCAACATGCTGGACCACCTTTGCGGTCCGCTCGGAAAAGTTTGTTGCAAAGAGAATCTTCTTGATCCCCATTTTAGGCCTCCTTACTCTTCAACCACTTCAAGGACAAGGTCACCGTATCTGTCTTCGACCGGCTTCTTAACCTGAAGCAGGTCATACCATCTCCTAAAGGCAGCGATGAATACTATCGCCATGAGCGCCATGATTATGATGGACAGTGTGGTGAGTAGGTATTTTCCCTTTGGCAAATAGTTCAAGGTGATGTTCAAATAACCCGCATACATGGTTACATAGGACATGAAGATGCCGGGTACAGCAGTGATCCATGTGTATTTCACCTTTCCCATCCTGATCAACATCGTCGTCCCTATTATGAGGGCGCTTGAGGCAAGAAGCTGGTTGCTCATGCCGAACAGGGGCCAGATCGTCGCAATGTCTCCGGTATAGACGAGATAACCCCATGAGCCGGTGAAGAGAAAACTGGTCATGATTATCCCGGGCATCCATCTTTTTTCGAGGAATTTCGGAATCGCCTTCCCGATCATCTCCTGGAGGAGGAATCTTCCGATCCTTGTGCCCGTGTCAACGGCCGTTAAAATGAACACTGCCTCAAACATGATGGCAAAGTGGTACCAGTAGGACATCAGCCCCTTCATGAACGGGACGGCTGAGAAGATGTAGGCCATGCCCACCGCGAGGGAAACAGCGCCACCAGGCCTTCCCTGAATCTTTTCGCCCACCTGCCGAGAGAGTTCGGGCAGATTGACCGTGGCCATCCCAAGCTTTTGGAATACTGCAGGTGGCGCATTGATCGCAAAGTAATCTGCGGGAACCAGAACACATGCCGCAACCAGAGCCATGATGGCGACAAAGCCTTCAACCAGCATGGCGCCATATCCGATAAAAAGGATATCCTTTTCGTTGCCGATCATCTTAGGTGTTGTCCCTGAACCAATGATGGCGTGGAATCCTGACAACGCTCCACAGGCAATAGTAATAAAGACGAAGGGGAAGGCGTTGCCGGGAATAATCGGTCCGCCGCCACTCACGTACTTCGTGATGGCGGCCATCTTGAATTCAGGTTGCACAATGAATATCCCAGCCGCAAGTATTACAATGGTTCCAACCTTAAGATAAGTCGAAAGGTAATCCCTCGGGCAGAGGAGAAGCCAGACAGGAAGGGCTGATGCAGCAAAGCCATATAGCGGAATGATGATGGATATCTGTTTCTTGGACAGGGTGAATATCGATGCTAATGCAGGGTTTGCAGCAACATAGGGTCCCGCTAATATCGCAAAGAAGAGAAGGACTACACCGATGACGCTGCCCCCTTTTGTGTCACCGGGTCTTATTTTGTACATCCACATGCCCATCAGGAATGCGATGGGCATGGTGGCAAAGACGGTGAATGTTCCCCATGCGCTTTCAAACATGGCATTTACCACCGCGATGGAAAGCCCCGCGAGGGTGAGGATGAGGATAAAGAGAAAGGCAAGAGAGGCAACTGTGCCAGCGGTTTTCCCTATCTCACTTTCCGCAATTTTGGACAGGCTCCGTCCTTTATGCCTCACCGAGGCAAAGAGTACTACCATGTCATGAACGCCTCCCGCCACTACCGCGCCTATTAATATCCAGAGGGCACCGGGGAGATATCCAAACTGTGCAGCCAACACGGGCCCCAAAAGCGGCCCTGCCGCAGCGATCGCAGCAAAGTGGTGTCCGAACAATACATACTTGTTGGTCTTATGGTAGTCATGGCCGTCTGCCATGGTGATGGCGGGTGTATCCCTGTCCATCTTTAGACCGAGTACCCTGCTTGCGATAAACAGGCCGTAAAACCGATAGGCCGTCGCGAACAACAGCAACGCAACGAAAACAAGAGTTAAGGCGTTCATGTAAAATCCTCCTTAAGTTTACTTGTTGCCGACGTTACGAGGGCAATTCCGGATTGGTGATGGCCCCTCACAAAATCTCCAAGCTTCCCTAGCAATTTTCCCATGCCTGTCCTTTTTGCCACAATAACTCTACAAAGGGATTGGTTTCCTGAATCTTTTCCTCCTGCGGTCCATAGAGATGTCGCACCAGGCGTTATGAGAGCATTTTATACAATCGCAGAGGTTAGCAGCAGTGTCGGTAATCGCCATGTATCCTTTTTTAACACATTTCTTATAAAGAAGAAAAGGGTGAAGCAAATATATGTCAAGACAAATATGACAAATCAGAAGTGCATTNNCAAGGAGGTAACGAATTGGCAGCAAGCTCGGGTGTAAAAGCCTCAGGGTGCTGTGTATAGCGGTGCCGAACGGTCAGGGAGGCGAGCAAACTGAAGGGCATAACATAAAGGAAGCTGGGTGGCTGATTGACTCAAGTTACCCCAATAGGTTGTGGTTTTGCACATATAGTGCCTTCACAGCAGGTGGCCGCGTTGTCACAGCTTGTTGCATAAGCCGATAGAAAAGCTTGCTGCGATGTTGCGAGAGCCGACGGTTGAAACGGAAAGAGAATTCGTCGAGGTACGCCTGAAGATGCGAGGGCGTGACAGCACCTTGGTAAGTACCTCCCAGCCATTTTGTGAGCAATGAGATTACCAGATGGACATGGTCGAGTTGCTGACGCACGACCTCACCGCCGGTGTTCATGACACGAGGATGATGATCGAATCCCGCGGCTTTGAGCTTGTCATAAACAGATAAGCCATCAGTAACAACCTTTGCGCTAGGTTCGACATAGTCACGAACGAACGACTCGACGATATCCTGATCAATCTCGGGGACACAGCGAAAACTGACCCGTCCGAGCTTCTTCTTCGTATCCCCTTCTACAGCAACAAGTACCAATGTCTTACCCTCAGCTCCACGTCCCCGGGTTCCTTCTTTTTGTCCACCCACATAGGCTTCATCCACTTCCACACGCCCGCCCAAACGTTCCCGGCCGCTACGAATCATGACACTTCGAAGTTTCTGCAACCAACCCCAAGCGGTTCGGTAACTTCCGAAACCGTATGTGTCGCACAGATTCTTGGCGCTCAGCCCCGTTTTTTGAGCCATCATCAGCAACATGACGTGAAACCACAAACGCAGCGGTTTCCGGCTGTCTTCAAATACCGTTCCAGCCGTCACCGAACTCTGCCGCTTGCCCCCTTGGCAATGCCACAGCCCTCGATCTGTACGCCACGCCTTCGTTCCCCCGCATTCCGGACAGACAAAACCATCCGGCCACCGAATCCACTCCAAATACTTCGCGCAGTCTTTCTCACTCGAAAACCAATCCAGAAACTCCTCAAACGTCCGCGGATACGGGATCTTAAACGCGGTTTTCATAGCACTTATACTACCCATCGCGGTCACTTGAGTCAATCAGCCGGCCAGAAAATTTTTTACCGATTTACGAACAAAATCGCGGCCAAACAATCGAAAGCCTCAGTCAATGCGTGATCATTATTACTTGGCTGTAGGACAGTATTCTACCTCCAATGAATATCGGTTGCCGTGGATTCGCAGCACACAATAGGCAAAGCAAGATGCAGAGACCAGAGAAAGGTATATTGAAAAATCACTAGAGGCACTGAAGCAACTACAAAGACGCCTGAATACCTATAAGCTGAAGACCAAAAAAAATATCGATGAGAAGATAACCGCAATTCTCAAACAGAATAAATGTGTCGACTTCATCGTTTATGAGATTCACAGGAAACTTCACTATAAAATCCGCCATACAAACGCGGGGCGCCCCCGCACAGCTGATGTCGGAACATCCGTTGAACAGGAGCATTTTCCCCTCTCTTTTCGCTTGAACGATACTCGCATCAGATAGGAAGCGTTAACTGATGGAGTGTTTCCCTTGATCACCAACCTGAAAAACCATACCCAAAAGAACATTCTCGAGATCTACAAATATCAGCCATTTTTGAAAAACGGCATTCCCAGTTGAAAACTTATCAGGAAATTGCACCAGCATTTCTCAAAAGACCGGAACGGGTGATTGCCTATCTTNNNGGAAAGCCTTGCAAATATCCCACAGCCTTTGATATTGTGAGATTGTTTAAGGGTGTTGAGAGGTATGAAGTTGTGCAAGGGGAACATCTGCACATATTTCCTGCTCAATTAAACACTATTCAAAAATAGGTGCTGACTCTACTGGAGGTACC
>DMNE01000330.1 GCA_003453735.1 Nitrospiraceae bacterium
ATCACGATGTATGCCAAGCCGATGAACGGGGCGGCCGCTATCTTGCCTATGCTCTTAAGTACACTCTTGAACCCTCCGGCCTCCTTAACATGCTCAAGGTCGTCTTTTCCGGTATTGACCACAGTCCGGAAAGGCCTGGGCTTCAGTGTTTCCCAGAAAACCAGGAACACGGCAATGGCAAGTAAAGACAGAATATACTCGATGCCCTTCACGTGGGTGATAAAATCTACAAGCGTATACATAGTATCCCCTCCTTTCCCCCAGTTTAAGATTGTTTACATCACGGTCATCTTCCTAAAGCTTTAGTCCGTCTCAAGATCTGTGAGCTGTTCCTCTATGGCGAAATAGTTACTTTGTATCCTTTTTCTTTTTCTTCTTTCCGGACAGATAGGAGTTTAGCGGTCTCCACCCAAAGGAGATGCTCTTCGCCGCCAGGTCGTACAGACCTCCCAGAACTTTGCCCACTGCCAAGGTTATTACGGTTGCTATGCCAATAATCGGCATCAGTATTGCGTAGAGCAATCCGATGATCGGTCCCAACAACAGCATGACACCCGATGGCATCTTGAGATAGGTTGACGCCTTGTCGCCGGGAAGCGTACCTTGATCGGCGATATCGATTCTCTGCCCCTTGCGCAACTCCCAGTAGGTACCCTTGCTTACCGTTTGCCCGCCTTTGTTGATAAGCATATGTTTCACCTCCTTTTTTTCTCCCCCTTGACCCGGTAACCTTGGATTCCAACAATAGTATATCAGGTGACCATGGGGGACAGGTATTGAAAGAAGTTCCTATTTTGTATAGGAATTTATTCTTAGACCTAAAGTATTAAAATAATTCTTTATCATGAATTACCGTGTTTTTTCAACGGGTTCCTTTTTTGTCTTCTTTCCGGCAAGGTATGCCTCCATAGGTCTCCAGTCAAAAGACATATTTTTTCCAAATATTGCACCCAAACCCTTCAATGTCAGATTAACTACTGCAATAATAAGCGCGCACGCAAATCCGACAGGCAAAAGAGCAAGATAAAACAGGCCTATGAACGGGGCCGCAGCTATCTTTCCTATGTTCCTAACGGTATCCCCATATCCCGTTTGCTGGATATATTCCACGTCTTCCCTGCCGGCGGTGATCATGGTACCGAAGGGCTTTGGCTTCAACGACTCCCAGAAAAGGAGGAACCCTCCAATGGCAAGGATGGAAAGGATGTACTCGACTCCCTTGATGTGCGTGATGAAGTCGACAAGCGTAAACATGGTCATGCCCCCTTTCTTTGTCTCCTGTCTCTGTCTTCTGTCTTTGAATTTTTTGTCTGTCCGAGAAGAGTGCGCACATGCACACTCTTCTCCCCGCAAAGCACTGCCGCAGCGGCTACCTTCTCACGTTCCTCTTCTTCCTGCCAGACAGGTAGGCGTTTATCGGTCTCCATCCAAAGGAGACGCTCTTCGCCGCCAGATTGTACAGACCCCCCAGGCCGCTACGTGCGGCAAGGGCCGCGAGGGACGCTATGCCGATGAACGGCATCAGTATCGTGTAGAGCAGCCCGATGAGCGGACCAGACAACAGCATGACGCCCGCCGACATCCTGACGTATGTCGCGGTTCCACCTGCAAGCACTGCTTCACTTGTCACATCGACACGCCGGCCGCTTGCCAGGTCCCAGTACGTTCCCTTTCCCACCGTTTGTCCTCCCTTGTAGGTAAGCATATGGCACCTCCTTTGGTTCCTTTACTTTGTGTATACCAAAGATTTCCATTCTTGCATATTGGAAGAAGTTCCTATTTGCGCGGGAAAGGTATCGTAAAGGCCAGAGAAATATTGAGCAGGAACGCGCGACGTTGCACTAATGTCGCGCGAGGCGAAATGGCCCAAGGGGGGTCCGCTGCTCCACGTGCGGGAGTTTGCTGCGAGAGAGACGAAGCGGCCATCCAGCCCGGCATATGCTGGGCACTATCACGACGAGGCGATCTGAGAGGGTGTGGTTGCGAGTCCTGCTCTTGCGCACCAAAGAGGTATGGCGGCAGCGCTGCCGACGGGCGAGGGTTAATGGCCACCGGCTGAATATCTAATGAAGCATGCTCTCCGCGATCCTGATCAGCTCGAAGGGAGGGGATTTCATGGCCAGGGCGATCCGATAGTTGCCTTCAGTCCATGAGAGTCTGCTGCAGGGCTCATCGTTTTTGCATGTGCCGACCTCGAGGAGCGCCTCCCTGGCTTTAAGCCGATAGGGGACTTTTTCCGTTATCTGGACGAATTTTATGAACTCATTTCCCGAAAAGGCGCTGGAAGCGGCTTGCGATATGACGAGTGCAACACCGCGCTTGCCCGTTTGATTGAATGCCATGAGTACCGCAGGATACGGTTTGGTCTGTGCCAGAATCTCCGAAGGCGGCCACGTTATGCTTTGGGGGAAATACGACGGCACGTACAGGTCCTTCATGTTCAGCTTTGCCTTCACCTCTTCGATGCTGTCGTACCTTCTCATCGTATCCTGCTCAAGCACCAGGGGCAGCCAGTTCAAGGACTTCAAGACGATGATCACCG
>DMNE01000218.1:0-1301 GCA_003453735.1 Nitrospiraceae bacterium
CATTGTCCTTTGCATCCTGTTTGTCTCAATCGTATACCATATTATCGAGTCCTCATGGGACTGGGGTAACAAAGAAGAAAAAGTTAAAAAACAATTTCTTGATAAAGTTAACAGCGATATTAAGCAATCAATCAAAAATGGCGAGAAAGAGGAACATAATAGAAAATGCGAGCTTCATTACCGTTCACGGATAACGTGCTTTAATAAGGGAGGTAATTATTCTTATGATATTAAAAAAACTGATTCTATTATTTCACCATTTGTTGCCACACTTGAATAACGCCCCAGACTATGTGTGTAGATGGAGACACNNNGAACAGTTCTACTTATCTAATTATAAAGCTCCTGAGTTAACAAAGAAATCTAATGATATGAACCCAATCACTGACTGGTAACAGATAAGACATTAACCCCTAGACTATCACCTTAGAGCAGACACATTTCAGCCTTGAAAAAAACAAATTAATGCTGTAGTATGACCACATATGTTAAAGGCTAAAATCTTTTTTGGTATCTTTTTCTCCATTGGCTTGTTGCTCTCAGTCCTGACGGTGATAAAACCAACCCTCCTCACAAAATTAAACGCTGCATATTTCCGATGGACATTCAAATTGATGGGATACGAAATTGAAATGAAACCAATATCCCCAAAGAAACCTGAGAAGATTGCAAGGGTATGGGCTATATTGATGTGTTTAGCATTTGGGGCTTTGCTCGTTTCGGTCTTGCTCACTGAACCATAAGAGTTACACGCCCTTCATTACGACCCAATATTACAGGCTGTTGGCACCATGGTCAGAACTATGCTATTGTAGGTCACAAAACAGGTCACAATTCCTGTCTTCGGGGAGTGAACCTAAAACAGCCTTTGAGTGTAAGAGGTTGTATTTAAAGGAAGTTGGCGGTTAGGGTTGGTGGCGGTGTCCATTCCCTGCACCGCCACCATTTCTTTGTTACCGTGCCCGTTTATTTGCCGTTCGGCAAGCTTTTATTGCCTTTTACTGGCGGCAAACTTTTATTGCCCCATTTTTGTTACTAACCTACACAAAATTTCAGTAACTATCGGCAAACTTATATTGCCCTCTTTCCCCGCGCGGTTGGATCTGCTTTCCTAATTGCCACTGCGTAACAATTCTCATTTGCAGTACATCGCACCGAAGGGCCTTTTGATTATTCTGATGGATATTCCGCTCTCTTCTGATACCTGCTCCTGAGTAAACCTACCATCCCTTCCAAGGAACGAATCGCCTTCGCCCCGAAACCTGCACTGAGATGTCCTTCCTGAACTCGACACTGTAGCT
>DMNE01000218.1:1337-18940 GCA_003453735.1 Nitrospiraceae bacterium
TGCTGTTTTGTCAACTTCCAGAAACAATGGCTGCGTGGTCCCCAGATAAAAAAGAGCACAAGGTAATCCTTTTCAGCAATAAGGGTTTTATCCGCCTTTATATTAAAAAAAACCCAATTTAACATGTTAACGTGCAAGCACCCGGTAACAGCAAATTCATCACCAACAAATTCATCATCAGATAATATAGAGACGCCATTTGCTTTTACCAATGAGTATTTCTGTTAGACAATGTTACCATGAAATATGGAAGTTGGTTCGCCGGGACACAAAGAAGAAAAAAGCATTTTTTTTAAATGGGCAACTGCCCTCGCATTGATCACAATTTTTTACAATTTTATCGAAGGTGCGGTTTCTGTTTTCTTCGGCTTTGAAGACGGAACAGTCACGCTCTTCGGTTTTGGAGTAGATTCTTTTGTAGAAGTGATTTCAGGTATCGGGATATGGCATATGATAAGGCGGATGAAAGCGAATAGCGACGAAAGTCACGACAGATTTGAAAGTACTTCACTCAAGGTGACTGGCACAGCCTTCTATATTCTCACTATTGGCCTGATAATTACTTCCCTGGTAAATTTCTACAAGGGATATAAACCTGAAACTACTTTGTGGGGAATTATCGTAGGAGTTATTTCAATTATCTGTATGTGGGTGCTCATGCATTATAAGATCGAGATCGGCAGACGGTTCACCTCTAAGGCGCTACTTGCCGATGCGGCCTGCTCTAAAACTTGCTTGTATCTTTCCATCGTTCTTCTAACTGCAAGCGTTGGGTATGAAGTAACGGGCATCGGCTATGTGGATTCCCTTGGTGCGTTCGGCATAGCGATTTTCTCTTTTAAGGAAGGCCGAGAGTCATTTGATAAAGCGAAAGGTCAGTTATGCGGCTGCGGCAGCGAATGTAATCAGAGGTCTAAATAACGAGTGAAGCTTTTTCTTCTTTTGGATGAAAGTTGGGGCCACGCTTCCAACCTCTCGACGCCGTTTGTTTGGAGGGGTACTTCGCAACCGGTCCTATCCAACAGAGTGTTTCTTTTCAAGAGACTGTCATCGATGGTAAATTCTTGACAGGATTGATTAGACATTAGAAGAGGAAGTACGCCACGCGTCCTGAAATCGATCAGACGTATGCAGGTTGCGCCTATGCCATGGAAAGCAGTGTTTGCATCTCGAGATAAGTTCCGCGTTTTGGCTAGAGGGAATGCATGATTTCTTAAAACTCATATCTCACCTGAACATAGGTGTTATCATCCTTACGGAGTTGCCCGAACTGGGTCGCTCTGTTGCCTCCCCCGAAGATATTCGCTCCCAATGCTGCCCATACATGGTCTGAAAAGTTATATTTAATTTCTGGATTGAGCATAGAGTCTCCATCGGAAGGGCTGTAAAAGGCAAAAAAGGACAGTTTCAATGTCTGGTTCATCAGGAATTGAGTGAGTCGGACCGTCGCAAGCTCGCGAAGCTGTCTTTCCTCCGGAAACCCTTGAGGAAGATTGTTTACATAATTCGAATAGTTGAGCATGTATTCGCCATAATATTGAACTTCTATCGTAAAATCTTCCCATATCTGCCTCTGATATCCGATTAGGAACCTTGTCTGCGAATTGGGTATTATCGGATTTGTTCCGCTCCTATTTTCCCCCGAGTCATAATATCCAGCTTCAAGGCTCAGGACACCATCCAATGCTCGCCCCTGAAGGCTCGCACCGTATTCCGACAGCTTGGGATAAAAAAGTGTCAGTTTGGTCGGCATCGTTAGATTGTCCGGTAGCAAGGAGGGCTGCCCCCAAAAACCGCGATAAAAATAAAGCGAGGCGTCAAAGCCTGCTATGTCGCGGTACGCTCTCAGTGCTATTTGCGTATTCTCCAGGGTTACAGCAGGTTTCTCCGTTGCCCTGTTTGTCACCCCCGGCAGAGGGTCGAAAAGCCAGAATGTGTTCGGAGAAGGAAACGTATCGGGAGTAAAAAAAGGGATGGCAACGAACTCAAAGGATGCAAAGCCGGGATAAATGCCTACCTTTGCTGCGTCAACACCTTTTTTTAGATATTCGAGCGGCTGCCCTGAAAAGAAGGATGCGTAATCCTTCGGAAAGACGTCATTAATGAAGAGAAGGTCGCCCACGCCCCAGGTGATCACCTGCCTGCCAACCCGCGTATCCCATTTGCTCGCCATGTAGTCAATATAGCCCTCCCTCAATTCCGAGTCCCACCCTTCACCCACATGATCGTACCATCCGTCGGCCTTGATAAACAGATGAAAAGGGTCCTTCGAGGCATCGAGTTTTAGCTGCAGTCTTTCCTCTGCGAGCTTGAAATCGCCGCCATCAGGGTTGGAAGATGTCGTGTCAACAGAGTAATTGCCTTGCAGAAACCCATGTAATGAGATATCGGCTGCACTTGTAACAGGCGGCAAAAAGATCAGGCTTCCAATGAAATACAAAAACAGATGTTTTACGGCCATTCTCACTCTAGTTATGAGTCTTCCTCCCTCGGATACCCACAAAGCCTGCGTCTTCTATCAATCGGTCGTGCGCGACTTCTTCATGAGGCATCTCGGAGGGGGGCTGGCAAAGTGTCGAAGAAAAAGCCTCAACCTTCAGTCCCACCTCCTCTATCAACGCTGTAGCCTCTTTGCAGCTATAGAATCGCGCATGTTTATAAAATGGATGCTCTTCATTCTTTTTTGTCTGATAGAGCTTGCCCCACAAGCTTTCCCTGTTCAATATTCCGAGAAGCAGTCCTCCGCCCTCCTTTAGCACTCTCTTCGCTTCCGCGATCACCTTTCTTGGTTCTTTAACGAAGCATAGGGTGAAAAGAATGAAGACTCCCCCGAAGATGCCATTTTGGAAAGGAAGCTTTTCGCCGAATGCCCTTTCGACCTTAACCCCTCGTTTTATCGCCATTTCAAGCAATGCTTCTGCGGGCTCGACCCCATATCGAATCCCCAGTGCTGCCGCAAACCGCCCGGAACCTGCACCTATTTCAAGAAAAGGTGGCGCGAGGTCTCTCATCAGAAGCCTTACTGCTTTGACTTCCAACTCAAATATGATGCGTCCTTTAGGATCGTCAAACCACCTGTCATAATCCTCGGCATAAAACGAGAAAGCTTCTGCTGTATCATTGGCTGGCTCATCGAAATCCGTCATTTGAAGATGCTCTCCAAATCTTTTATCTCATTTTCCTTTCTGTCGATAGTCACAATCTTAAAACCTGGGTGCGGGATCTCTGTATCGATAGCATGATTACTGCTTTGCCCATATGAAAAGCTTCATCTTGCTACAATGACGATTCCCCTGTTCATTCAATCCATTTCTTCGGCGGCTGTTTGAGAAACCGCTCGGAAAAGAGGCTGTCATCGATCCCGATATCATAATCTGCCTTTGTGTATGAGACCTCGGTTGTGTGTCCGCTCTGGACGTTCTTCATCGTCCTCTTTGTCACGGTGGGAAATCCTTTAATATCTTTTATCTCGTCGGCGGTGAATACCCGGGAGAGCTCGTTTCTTTTGTCATAGTATTCTTCTTTGAGAGGCAGAAAACTATTCTTATCTATCCACGACATTTTATAACTATAATCGACGTCCCCGGCCTTCGGGGTATTCGTTACTACATAACAATCTTTCGAGCCTATTTTCTCTTCCTTTATCAATGTATGGGTGTCATCCTGCAGGTTTCTGCCGGAGACGTCTTCATAGCTAAAATCGGAGCCTACGAAGCTTGAATGTTTGTCCTGTGCCGCAATTCTCCTCACCATATTGATCGCGGGCACGAAAAGCCATCTGTCGGCGTCCCTGCCCGGGTACTTATATACCATGAATGTCATGTCCTTCACATCAGCGGGCTGGAAGAAATACAAGAAATACTTCTGATCACCCCCTACCTCACCGTAATTCTTCCTCACCATAGTCATCTCCCGTACCCTTTCCTGCCCGCCCTTGCTTATAAGTTTCATCATTACCCGTGCCTTGAAATCCTTGCCCGGGTATAGGAACGCCTCCTGGGATTTCTTCATAACTTCATCCCCGGTGAGTGCAAACACCTCAAAAGGAAGAAGTAATACCGCCAGGACAATCAAACACTTTTTCATCTTAACCTCCATTCCTTAAAGTTATTGGAAATTTTGTAACTTCACGCTAAAATCTCTCCCGCGCCGTTACTCAAGAAGTTGATTTCTCATTTGGCTCAACAAGGCTCGAAAGCAACTCCATGATATCGGTAATTCTTATCCGTTTGTCTTCATTTTGCATCCCTTCATTAACCTGCGCATAGCATGCAGGGCAGCTGAAGATGAGCCTGTCAGCCTTTTTCCTTACCGCCTCACCTATGGTCGCTCTTCCAATCGCATTGGCATTTTCAGGGTAGACTTTCCTTGCCGCTCCCCCGGCGCCGCAGCACTTGGAATTTAAGCCGCACCGGTCAAATTCGATGAGTTGAACACCAGGTATGCTTCTGAGGATAATCCGGGGTTCTTCGATAACACCCACGCCCCTGCTGAGATAGCAGGGGTCATGATAAATAAGCCGCTCCGACAATTCCTTTCTGATCTTGAGCTTTCCGCTCTTCAGGGCTTCGGCAGCAAACTGCGTTATATGACGTACCTTAAAGGGTAGCTCCTGCCCATAAAAAAGAGGCCAATCTCTCGACATGATGTTCACACAACATGGACATGAGGATAAGAGCAACTTAACTCCCTTTGCTTTGTATGCCTGCGTGAGTCTCTTTGTCAGATCTTCGAGCATGTCATGCTGCCCCGAGGCAAAGAGAGGGAATCCGCAGCAAACTTCTTCTTCGGAGGGCAGCATAGTAAAGGGCTCTCCTATTGCTTTCAGGACGAGGACGTCTCCCCTTACCATTGGTTGTGCCGAATAAGCGCCGGTACATCCAGCATAGTAAGCGATGTCGGCCTTTTCAAGAACTTTGACGCCTTCGGGAAACCATGGGTTAAACCTGTCTTGTGCGGGCATGTTGTAAGGGTTGCCGGTATTCTTTATTACCTCGGGCATCTTGGCCTGACCGCCGATGGGCCCGAACCCTCGCTTCACCATCTCCTTCCTGAGCGTGGGCCAAAGCCTCTGAGTAAAGATGCCGACCGGACAGTGCTGCCCGCAGGCGCCGCAGGTCGTGCATTCAAATACAGCCTTTGTGAAATCCTCAAGGAGTTTACCGTCAATGTCTTTGGGACCAAAAAGCCTTGCTTTCAATCCCTCCGTGGCTTTTATGAATTCTTTGAAAACCCGTATCTTCTCGGGAGGCGATATCGAAGGTTTACTGTTAACATCCTGGATAGGACAGTATTTCAGGCACTCTCCGCATTGAGTACATGCATCCAGTTCGATCAGTTGCTGTACTGTAAGATTCTCGGTAAAACGGTTCTTATTTTTCATGGATCACCTGATTGAAATTTCCTTCTCGCTGCCGCGCGCTTATAAGCGTCAGGGGAGCGGCAAAGACATGCGTGGGCAAATTTACAATTAATGCTAAGACTGCGATGAAGTGAAATACAAAAAAGACGCTCCCGGGAACAACGGCAAACCCGAAAGTCACGATTCCCATTACAAATGTTTTTACGGAGACGATGTCGGGATGATAGATCGTTTTCATGAGCAGCCCGCTGACGCTTAAGGCAAGTAGCAGAACAACAAGCAAGAAGTTGTAGCTCGAAACGTATTTTTTCTTCTCAATAAGAAACTTCACGATAACTACATACACAAGCGCCAGCGGAAGTACATATCCCGCAATAATTCCAGGAGTCTGCACAGCCCACACCCATTGGGGGACAGGGCTCAGAAAGTATCTCAAGTGTCTGAGTATCACCAGCACAAAAGAGACATGGAAGCTCCATTCCCCAATCCAGAGAAGTTCGTTAACGATTAGAAGCCTTCTGAAAAAAAGAATGTCGCAGCCGGCCATCACGAGTGTTTTCAGGGTTAGCTTATGAGAACTTGTCTCATCCAGGGGTTTGCCCGTTCCCCATAACAACGCCTTGGCAGCATACGTGCCGAGGAAGGCCAGCATCGATAGGTAGTAAGCGAGAGTGAGAATGATCCCCAATATTCTCATGCAGAGCCCGTTGGGTCTCCTTTGAACAGCCAGCCCTGCATCAGCGTGATCAGGGCAGGCAGATAGATTATCGTCATGATCGCGCTCAAGAGCATCATGCTCACAATGAAAGCCCCCACGGTGATGTACGGAGTGAGCGGGGCGAAGAGCATTACGGCAAATGATGCGGCAAAGAGCACGGCATTGCGCACAATGCCTTTGCCGGGCCTTGCGGCAGTCCAGAGTAAAGCATCATACAGCGATTCCTTACCTTCTGTTTCTTTGAGGCGCTGTCTGAACCTACTTACAAAATGGATGGCGAAATCAACCGCCATGCCGAGGGAAAGGCAGGAGAGCACCGATATCGGCATATCGAAGTCCTTTCCGATAAAACCGACGACGCCATAAATGAGCAGGATCGTAAACAGAAGGGGTGTGTAACCGACTATTGCCCATTTGACAGAGCGGAAGTCGAAAGCGAGGATCGCAAAGACGGCAATCAGGGCAAGGGTAAAGCCCTTGACCATGTCCCACAGCACTTCGTCATTCCATACAAGGTTAAAATATGCGATACCCGAGGGCCTCAACTCCAGCGGTGAGGACTTGACCTTCTTATATTCTTGCATCGCTTTTATGACTTCCCTCATCGCCTGAGCGTCCCATGTCTTCAACTGCACCCATATGTTTGCCCTCCGAAATGGATAGTCGACAACGTTATCCAGGTCCGAGGGCTTTGCGGACATCGAAAACAAAAAAAGATACTGTCCGATCGCTTCTTTTGTCTCGGGCACGGTATCATATTTCGGATCGTCGTCGTGCAGTACCTGGTTAATCCTCTTTACATAATCGACGACGGAAGTAGTTTTTCCAACGATGGGAAGTTTTTCGAGGTGCCTCTGAAGCCCCTCGATATAGTGCATGGCTTCAGGGTTTTTTATGTAATCATCTTGCTGAGAAACTGCAACCACATAACCCAGGGATGTCCCGCCAAGCGCCTTATTCATCACTGAATCCGCAATACGGACTTCGCTGCTTTTCTTAAACCACTCCACCATGTTGTTGTTCACGGTTATTTTTGTCAATCCGATGATTGCAATTACAAAAAGGGCGAGTCCAACGAAAACGGTATTCTTCGGATGATGCGCGCCAAATCCGGCAAGTCTTTTCAAAAACAGGGATGTTTTGTCTGATTCAATATCTTCGGATTGGGCGATCTTTTCAAGCTTCTCCTCCTTCACAAAGGTAAACATCGCGGGGATGAAGCTGAAACTGAGAACCCTCAAGCCAATCGTACCAAAAGCCACCAGCCCTCCGAATACCTGAACGGGGACGATATGCATGAATAAAAGCACGGCGAACCCTGCCGCCGTTGCCAAGGCAGTGTTGCGAACAGGCCTGCTTACTGCGTTCATCGTCTCGATTATCGCTGCCCTTTTGTCTCTCTTCTCCCGGTAGCGGAAGTAGAACTCATTGAAGATGTGCATGCTGTCGGTTGCTATAGCCATTAGAAATACGGGCGCCATTGAGCTCATGATGTGAATAGGGAATCCCAGCCCGATGAGTAGCCCCATGCTCCAGACTATGCTGATCATAGCATCCATCATCAATGTGATAGAGAGGAAAAGGTCCCTAAACATAAGATATCTGATAAGCAGCATGACCATTCCCGCAATCGGCGCGAATATCGCCATGAGCTTGAACATCTCTGCGCCGAAGGTGTCCCTGGCCACAGGATCGCCGGCGATATAGTATTTTTCGTCTCCCTTTTCATGTGTTACGATCTCTCTGATCCTGTCTGCTATCTCCTTGCCGTTGGCCCCCTTTTCAAGAGGAACGTAAATGGCGGTAGTTTTCCCGTCTTTTGAGATAATGCGGTTTATAAAGAGGGGATTTTCATAAAGCATCTTCCTGAGATATTCGATGCCTTTTTCGTCTTCAGGCGGCTCTGTCATCAGCGGGGCCACCTTCAAGATTGCATTTGCCACGGTAACATTGTCGATTGTGGTGAAGCTCGATACATCCCTTGCTGCTACACCCTTGATCATCAGTATTTCGTCCGTTATGTGCTTAATACGGCCAAGTGTATCTTTATTGAGGATGCCTTTTTCATTAACGATGCCGAGTGCTATCGTGTCCTCGTAAAGGCCGAAGGTCTTTTCCACGCTGTCGTTCCATACCCTTACATCAGACGTTGCGGGCAGCATGTTTTTCGGATTTGTGTCCGTCTTCATTTTCGGAAACTGCGTCATGAATAAAGCAGTGATGATCACTGCCATGACCACGACAAGCTTCGGATGCTCCACAGAGAATTCAACCAGGGAAAACTTTCGCATTCCCACCTCCTAGGGATTCAAATATAATGATATTTGCATGAACAACCTCAATTTTAAAAAAGTAAGATTTATATTCAGCCTGAACAATAACCTCTTTGCAGAAAGTCGCGCGATTTGCCAACTCCACACCCTCAACAAAATCCGTTTTTGACATGCCAAAATCCTCTTGGAATTAGAGAGTGTTTTACGGAACTCCGCATGAAACTCCAGCACTTCTTTTTTTATGGCAATCCGCTTAATCCGTGTTTCATTTTCCAGAGATAATACCTCTCGAAAGCGATTTTCAGCCATTTATACCTGATTCCCTCTTTCAGCTCCGACTCCTGTCTCGGCGGAAGCACCGGGCTTGCCTTCATGATAGCGGCGGTATTGCCCATATCCATAAGACAAACGACATCTATAGGGATTTCTGCCGGGGGTGTGCGCCCTGTAACATCGGATACTATGGTTGATGAAGCGGTTTTTGCCATCTTCTGGGTCATATACCCGGTCTTTGGGACTCCCGTGGGAACGGGCGTCTGCTCAGAAGGGGCGATTGCTACGGCAACGCCCACGCAAAAAATGTTTTTGTATTTTGTGTGTCTGTATTTGGCGTCAACAGGGATAAAACCCCTCGGGTTTCCCAAGTGCGCAACAGCGGGGACACCTTTGAATGCCGGGGCCAGCATCGATAGTTTAAAGGGAATTTTGGTGCCATCCTTAAGTCTCACCTCAGTGGGTGAAATCTCCTCGACGGCGGTGTTCACGATAACCTTGATATCCCGCCTCGCAAACTCATCCTCCATCATCCTTTTTGAATCTCTTAATCCACCGATGCCGAAATGGCCTATGTACGGTTCAGACGTGACAAAGACAATGGGAACTTTATGTCTCATTTTTCTCTTCCGGAGTTCTGTATCTATCTCAAAGGCGTATTCATAGGGCGGCCCAAAACAGCTCACCCCCTGAACAGAGCCAGTAACAACCGCTCCGGGATTCTCGATGAACCTGTTCCATGCTTTATTTGTCCTTTCCGCCTGATCAAGGGTGAAGATGCATTCAGTATGTCCTTTCTCAGGTCCAAGGCCTGCAATCTCTTCAAAAGCAAGATAGGGACCGGTTGCAATCACTAAATAATCATAGGTCACTTCCCTTGTCGCCGAGATGACTTTGGACGCATCAGCATCCACCCCCTTGGCCGCTTCGTGGATGAATGTTATTCCTTTTCTTTCCAGGATCGGCTTTAGCGGGAGCGTGATGTCTGCAGCCCTTCTGCTTCCCATAGCCAACCACGGCAGGGAGGGAATAAAGACAAATTTATCGTCGTCGCAGAAGACTGTCACCTCAGCCTTTTTCCCGAGGAGCCTTTTCAGTTCAAGTGCGGCGGTGAGCCCTCCGAAGGACCCACCCAGAATTATAATCCTTGCCATCGCTACCTCCTATTTCCCCGTTCATCTCGCCCCTTGTCTCTTTTTGCCCTCAGAACATGCCCACTACCTTATCCTCATTGCCCATAAGGTCAACGAGGCTTTCGTAGTCCACCTTTTTTATATTCTTTTCCATCCCGTCGTCCTTTAATCCCCTGAGTCTGAGATCATCATCAAGAACGTACGACATGCCGCAAAAGCCTTCGAGTCTCTCTTTCTGCGCGAAATAGACACCGTTCTGAAGGAGCACCAGATCAGCGGCCATATCCCTTGCCATTTTTATGCCTCTTTTCCCGTCCATTGTGTCAGGAGCACTTTTTACTATTACAAGCATATTATCCTCCTTCCGTTAAAATATCATTGTTGTCTTTGCTTCCTTTACCAACTCCGCTATCTGTGTCGCACTCGCTATCTTTACTCCGTCAGCGATGTCCGCCGATTCCAGGTGCTGTTCCCTCACCGAGGCTTTGTCTGCGTAAACATTCACACCCATATCAATACAGTCTTTCAATGCACCTTCGAGGTTTGTGAAGCCCGTACCCGCATCATCGTGACCCTTTTTCGCGAGGAGGACACCGCCATCTACCAGGATCAGGTCGATACAGAGCTCGCCCGCAACACCCCCCATGGCATGTCTGACCGCCTCGGCCGCATTTATGTCGCCATAGGGTGACCTTTTTAGTATCATTGCTATCTTGCTCATTTCCTCCTCCTCTACGCTCCGATGTTCAGCCAGACATCTGTTTCTCCCATCGTCTTAAAAAGAGACTTAAGCGAACCTATCTCTGCACCTTCCAGATAATCATCTTTCGCCGCACGGCGGAAGTTTAAACAGCCGCCTCAGAGATAGACCTTGAGTCCCTTACTGATGAGTTCCGAGAACTTTTCTTCTGCGTTCAGTATCCCCTTTGCCTTCTGGCTCTTCAAGAAACAATATACTCCGTCTCCTGATGCAATAAGATTTGCGACATGACCCTTTTCCAGCGCTGCTTCAGCGGTTCTTGCCGCGGTCAGCGTATTTTCGTACGAGTAAGGTGATGTGGTGAGAAATAACGTAAACGTCTTCGGCATATGACCTCCTTTCTATGGCAAATGCTCCGTCCTGCACATCTCCTGCAGAACCATCCATTTAAGATCCTCCAGCGTTATGTCCCGGCCTTTGGATACGACAGCGTCATTTATTAGGATGGCGGGAACCGATCAATAAATCTCCGTTCTATGAAGGACATCTCTGACTTCTTGATCGTCTCGGTCTGGAATGTATATCTCTCCGAAAGTTCCGTGACCACGGATTTGACATTGATTCACGATCTGCCGGGGGGGTCATTGAAATAAAGCTTTATGACCACGAGTTCATTTTCCCACTGCAACCTTTGTGTTTCTGATGCCAGGATATTTTCCCTTTTTTGTAACAGGACAACAGGCGGGCGCAGGCAACTCCTCTGAATATGACTTTTTAAGGACTTCGAGAAGGTCGGGGATCATAGGGTCCACCAGGAAATAACATTTCAGTCTACCGTCAACGTAATAATCAATGATGCCGTATCTTCTGAGCAGTGAAAGATGCTGCGACACATTCGGTTGGCTTACTTCAAGGTACTCCTCCAAATCACTAACGCATTTCACCCCTTGGGTGAGTTCTTCCAGAAGTTTTATACGGGTAGGATGAGCAATGACCTTGAGCAATTCTATTTTATCGGTCCCGGATCTTTCACAAACGGAAATCATAGTAGCCTCCTTACATTCACGAATTCTTATATTTCAATATAAGGATAAAAGAATGCTTTGTCAAGAAAAATCTCTCAAGAACTTTTTTTTTGAGAATTCGCTAAAGGCAATCCTGGAGAGGACGCTCTTTCCCGTTCGGTACCACACTCATAAATTTTTCCGAAGTTCGAACGACCCGATATTGCCATCTATCAGGTTTCTGCTTTTTTATCTTGAATATGCGAGAGAGTATTACGCCCTGAAAGTTATGAAATCCTCGCGGCGGGCCTCGAAGCTTTTTCTTTGCGCGTAACAAATACCGGTTGGATCTTTGTCTGATATTTATTTCCATTCGAAACCTTGCTCAGTCCGACAATCCTGAGGCGCATTGCTATGTCTCATGGTTAAACCTCAAATCAATCAAGCCAGAGACAGCCTATTTTACGGAGCAAGATGGGAAACGCGGCGGAATCTTCGTGATTGATGTAAAAACGCCATCAGATGTGCCCTTTTTTGCAGAGCCCTTCTTTCTCAACTTCCAGGCCTCTTGTAAATTCCGCATTCTGATGAGCCCAGAGGATTTACGAAAGGCTGGCCTAGACGAGATAGGCAAGAAGTGGTCATGAAATACGCCTGACATTGCGGTCAAGTGGGACGGAGCAAAAGCGCAATGTCCTTGCCTTTACGCTACAACATTACTCTCGGAAATACGCGCTAGTCGAGATTGCGCGCAACTCACACTTTGTCGGTGAAGTCAACAGTCAAGTGGCGTTTGTAACGGATAAAAAATCNNGCTTCTCTGATGTTGATTACCAAAATAACCCGACAGATTTACCAAGTTGACATTCGTGTTGACTTCGGGCGGTTAGCATCGCCTCGTGAAGAATAGCCCCGGCAAGGGTTCTTCCTGTACCAAACACTGGTTAAGCGTTGTAATATGGTGTGGAGTTCGAATGTAAATCAATAGTCCCTATTGAGTAATTATGTCATGTTACGTAAAATGAAATAGAAGTCTTGGAGGGGAGATTAGATGCCATTTTGTCCAAATCCTGAATGCCCTCACGTCAAGAAAACCGGTAGGGCCGCAGCATTTGTTGATGGGCTAATGATTTGTACAGATTGTGGAAGCGAGCTTATGGAAAAAGAGATGCCCATTGCGAGAGAGAAGAGGCGAGCATTAAGCGATTTTCAGAAGCGGCTCATCTATACGTTGGGCATGATTGCTATCTTCAGAATGCTCACTCATATCCCAGCTCCAGGCATCAATGGCGAAGCACTTGATAGGTTCTTGATAGAAAGAGGCGGCGAATTCCATCCATTAGACCTTTTTGGATCGGCACGCATCACCGTTTTTGCGCTTGGATTGATGCCTTATATATCGGCTTCTGTGGCAGTTGAAATACTTGCACTTTTCTTGAAGCCTCTCAAGTCGTGGCGAGAATCAGGATACCTGGGAAGGCTTAAGCTAAGACAAACCGCACTTATTACAGCTACCGTTCTCGCATTTGCCCTAGGCTATTGGATCGCTAAGGTAGTTGTTAGCATGAATGACGGGAGTTTCGTATACGATAGTGGAATTGGATATCGTCTTTTTTTAGCCCTGACTTTGACAACAGGAACATTTATTATCATTGGGCTAGCGAACCAGATAACAAAAAAGGGATTAGGACATGGTATAAGCGTCATCATATTCACCTCGTATGCTGGAGGGCTTTCATCTCACCTGTTCAAGTTATTTAACATGGGTCACGAGCAATTGCTCTCCAGAAGTCCTTTTGAATACTTGCTCCTGGCGTTCGTAATATCAGCCGTATTGATAGCAATAATAGTTATCATGGAAAAAAGTAATAAAAGGATAGGTCTTAAGTATGAGGATGGCCTGGAGTCGTATGTACCACTGAAGCTAACCACCGCCGGCATAGTCCCAACCGACTGGGCAGGATACATACTTATGTTGCCTATAACAGTCCTCAGTTTTATGACCATTGAACCTATTCAAAAGATCGGCAACTTTCTTTCCCCAGGCAAATTCAGCTATTCCATCATTTACGCAATCGTCATTTTCTTTCTATACTTTCTTTTCACTTCATTTTTTTACAGACCGAAAGATATTGTGAGTTCATTACACCATAAAGGCGCCTCCTTGATAATTCCCGGTTCCAAGAATGCAGAGGATTATATCGACCGTTTCCTAGAAATAATGGCTGTTGTTGGTGGCGTGTATCTGTGTTTTCTTTTCTTCCTTCCTGAGATACTGATAAGGCTTGGAGGCTTCCCTATGTTTATAGGTGGAGTGGGTCTCATAAAAACCGTAGCCGTCGTTCTTGACCTTTACGAAGAGTCTCGTGTCCGAAAAGAGTCGGACGGCTTAATAAAGGTTATGGAATTTCACGAAGTGCATAAAGCAGGACTCTTTAAGGGGATTCTTGAGCGGAGAGGAATTCCCTGCTTACTGCAAGGCTACTATCACAGATCATTGCTCTACTTCTTCGGGCCTTACATCGAGATTTCAGCCCTCGTGCCTTCAGACAGGATTGATGAGGCTACTGTGCTGTTTGAGAAATATATAGCATAATACCAATCATGACATTTTACGCATCTCCACCTGATAACTGACACCGGAGACTTTTCTTCAAAACTCTCGATTTCCCTTACTAATCCACGGTGAGATACCGATGAGCAGGATTTTGAAGTCTCAGACGATGTCTTCCATTTCCCTGGACCAAATGCACAAAAGCAACCCCCAATGCCTGCGCCCTAATTTTTTCATGAACTCCCTACAATCGTTATTTCATCAACGAGTTCAAAGGCCGGTGACTCATGGTAATCTCTCCAACGCTGCTGGTAAACGGGTAAATCGAGAATACTGATGTCGGTTGTCTCGCCATCTTCACCCTCATCAAGGCCATGCTCAACCCTTACTCCACCTTTATCAGTCAAGATATATCGAGGATGAAGGGTTTCTCCACCTTCAATCTGTCGCCATCTTTTGAATTTGATTCTCATGCCCACAGGCAAAAGACAGGTTATTTGTAAGCGACACGCCCTTTGAAAAAAATCAGTTGACGGAGCACGTTCATATTCTGCACTCAAATGATATTCTATCCTCAGAACTTCATCGTTTTTCCCTATTGCCTGCACAAAATGCTTGAGAGTTTCCTGGTAACGACGCTCGTTCGGATTGAAGTGAGGATCAACAAAAAGTATTTCAGAAGAAATTTGTAGCAACGGCCGCATGTGCCTTGCTAGATCAGTCGCCCTCCGAGGGACAACAATTTCTCTAGGCACATTCCAGAGGGGTGTTACTTCTGTGAGTTCGTCAGCGATCAAAACTGCGTCAATAGCGCGGGGATTGGAGTCTGTGATAATGGCTCGAAAAGGCTTCAAAGTATGCTGGTCTTCGGCATTATTAAGCCAGGATAAATTACCGTCGTAATCTCTGCTGGAGCTAACGAATTTCACGTCAGCATTGATAAGGCTCTCTTCGATCTTCTTCCGCTCGACATCTCTGCATGCAGCACAAGCCTCATAAACCATTTTTTTCCATTTACGAGGAAACCTTGCAATGAGACGGCCGCGGTGGACACCAAATTTTTCCAGAAAATACCTCACTGAATGAAAGTTAGAGAGAATGCCAGGGTCCAAGGCAAACTCAAACAACATACTTAGAAGAGCTCCTTTGAACGCTCGGCGAAGAAGCCGCCCGGCCACCTGTCAGCAAATTCACCGTCGTCGGTAATGCGCAGCACCTTCAGTAATGTCCCTTTCTCTGTGGGTTCGGCGTAGATGACGGCCACATCACTTGGTTTAATAGCTTGATGGCCCTCCGGCAGTTCACCACTTGCTGTTTCACGAATTCGGCGCAGTATGCGTAGAATGAAGTGCTCACTATGTGTTTCTAGGATGTAGGTGTTCTTGTTCTTGCCAAGGGCAGTCTCAATAAATACGTCGCCCAGCTCTGCCTGTAATCTAGGATGCAAGTGGATTTCGGGCTGCTCAATGGCTATTATTTTGTCCTTGGAAGCGTATACTGCAACGAGAACAGGGAGTACTTGGCTTATACCAATCCCGACGTCACGATGCGAAACAACTGTATTTGTGCGAAGGTCAACGAGATTAAGTTCCTGCACATCAGACATACGCGCTTCAGAATTCTTCAACTCTTCGAGTACCCCGTACAGGTCGCCAAAAAGATCTCCTTGCACACCCTGCTCATCCTGATACCCCTCCGTGAAGCGCTGCTCAATATCCCCTATGATATTTGCATAGTTGTCATCCAGATCATCAATCGTCAAGAGGTGACGAATCGTCAATTCATAAGGCGTGCTCAACCTATCTTTGTTACCAAGCCACCAGTTAATTATCTTGCGGACTACCAAATCTTTTCTTGCAATATCCCATGCGTAGCCGCCACCGGCAAACCAGTTACTATCTTCATGCTGAGAAAAAGCAATGTGCCGGGGTGGATACGACCGCAGAGGCCCAAGGTATTGAAATCGCTTTATCTCAGATTCGATGGTTGTACTCAGTTCCTGAATCAGCTCACNNCGTGCATTTGCCAAATCTTCTTTCCGGGACCCTTTGCTTATCGTTGCGAGAAGAGATGGCTTTGAATCCAGCGCCGCTCCATTTTTTAGAACCTGCCTAGGCAAGAATTTGTCCATCCGAATTGTAAGTTCATCCAGCAGGTCGGCAATAGCATCTTTTAACCCTTCATAGTCATTATCATTAAACGTAACAGCTGTCGTATAAACCGATGCTATTGCATTGAATATTTCCTTGAGAACTGGATGTTCAGGGTCCAGAGTATCAATTCCATATACATTATCCTTACGATAACTTGCGCGAATCAGCGTTTTCCCATCGCAAGTTATCTCGCATGTCCTAATAGATATTCTGCGGTCAGCCTGAGCAATTAATTCATTCCGGTCCTTCATGTCTCCCCAGACGGTTATAGTGTCTCCCTGCGACNNATAGATAACAGATAACGCGACGTTCTTAACGGGCGCTAGTAGTTCCGCGATCCTGCCCGTGAGTTTGCTTACGTCGAGGTCTATCCCCCACTCAACAAATCGGTATTCAGCTGCTTTTCTTCCGCCGTGCACGTACTGCCTGAAGCCGCCAAGGTCAATTGCCTCACCGCCGACTCTAGTTCTGTAAACATCCAGGTCTCCGACTTCAATGGCTTGATTGGCAAGGGCAATTCCATGGATAAGACTGGATTTGCCAGAACTGTTTGGACCGAAGATAAGGGTCAACGGTTTAATCGGTATCTTCTGAGTCTCGGCAAAGGCCTTAAAATTCCCTAACCGGAGTTCTGTTATCATGCTTTCTCCTTTACGATTTGTCCCTTATCATTTCTGTTCAGATACGTTTTCAGTCTCTTTATTTATGGTGTCCCCTAATTCGGCAGACTCAATTTTCTCAACCTCTTCTTCGCCGAATTTCTCACCTTGAGTGTTCCACGCAGATAATAACCACGAAGGCAGTTGATCATGCCTGGTTGCTACAATTCGTGCCCAAGGATAGGCCATGTACGGTTCCAAAACAGTCCGCACGATGAGGTGGTTTTTCTGGACTTGAATCGGTGCAACCAAATCTGGCGAACTCGTGATATTTTCTCTGTTTTGAAGGTAGAGTGGAACAAAAAAGTTTGGAGTCCCTAAATAAAGTTGTCTAATGTGAAGATTTCTATGAAGGGACCACTGCACCGCGCCTGAGATAGCGCACATTTGTGCCACTCGCGTGATATTCCCTAAATAACTCAAGCGGGCCTCGTTGTCTCCGAGAATGTGTTCGTACGCTATAACAATCTCAGCGCCCATATTAATCATTGGCCAGTCAGGAAGTTGCGGATGTTGAGGAAGATCCCCACACCGAGGGTTATCTCCAACGAATTCTAAATAATATGGATTAATTTCGGGTCTGTTATTTGGACTAAAGATTAGATAAAGAGGCGTCCCATAACGCGTTTGCAGCATACCGGCTGTTGTAATGATGCTCTCCCCGGAGATGCAAAATGCATCCTGCTCTATTGCTCTGCGAACATGGAACGCAAGATATCCTTTTAATACATAAGAATCCCGGCCCCAATCCTCATCTAAAGCCGCTCTTGAAGA
>DMNE01000218.1:19032-20147 GCA_003453735.1 Nitrospiraceae bacterium
TCCCGCCACTTGGCCGTAAGATCACCGGAAAAAGCCCGATGCAGTAGATTCCCGAATAGAGCATTAATTGTATTTCCCGACTGCAATCTCTTCTTGCGTAGATGTCTCATTTCTTGGACCATGTCTGACCATTTCATCTGCATGTTCAAATTTGGCAACATGATAGATACAGCCCTCAAATCCGTATTGTTAAGAGTCGCCATGCCAATGGCATGTTTAACGCCGTTTCGCAGAGCATTATAGCCTTGGGGAGAATTAAGATAGAAGACGACATAGTCGGGAGCAGCTATATCCTTTTTGATCCTAATTCGAATATTCTTACTTTCAAAAATGGCCTTCCCTACTTCATCGGTGACAACAGCGCACTTTCCAACAAGCTCGGGTGTATTAACTCTATTTAGCAAAATGTCGCCAGGAAGTAATTGGTAAGCATCGTATTCTTTTTCATCGACTTCTACCAAATCCAACCTCTTCAGATCTAACTCGCCGCTTTGGATGTNNCTTATAAAGTCCATTCTTGGTGCTTTCTATGACTTGCGCTAAGTCAACAAATTTCCATCTCTTCGGATTCTTCGCCGGATCTCCAAACATCTTATAAAAGAGTGCCGACAGAATACGTTCTGAAGTGGAATCTGCATCGCACCGTTTTTTCCGTAAGGCATTAGCCTGATCGAGGAGTTCAACAATANNAAGAGGGATTTGATGATGCCAAAATCTATGCATAATGACACGGGGCATCTTTACTCCGGCTACGGCAACGTTCGCAAAATTAAGAAACTCTCTGGAACGCAAATAGTAAGTTAGATATCGACGGTCTAAAACCGATGGATTTGGTTTCAAAGGAACTAACTCGGATGTTGCTATCCCTGGCTCATCGGGGCAGACAACTTTATTCAAATAAGGCCGCAGTTTTGAGTAGAGGACATTTGTTTGGTCAAATACATATGTTGAACTACCCGATTCAGAAGCTGGTGCAACCTTTTTGTCAACAATATTACCAGTGTCACTTTCAATCTGGTCCAGATTAAGATGCCAAACCTCATCGGAAGGGTCAAAGTGAAGGGTAGACACTTGACTTGGCGCGACATCTCTGAGACTTACTTGTAACCATTTCA
>DMNE01000520.1 GCA_003453735.1 Nitrospiraceae bacterium
GATACAACGAGAGGAGCGCAGCAGAGCGGACCAACAGCAGGTTGAAGGGCGAGTTTGGCGGCGAGACGGTTATGGTTCGTGGCTATCAAAAGGTGAAACTGCATCTCATGCTCGGCGTAATCGCTTTATTCGTCGATCAACNNAATTGTTATAGAAAAAAGCGATAGCAGTTGCTATGTTGCGCAACTCAATTAGATTCTTAATGCATGAAATAATTAAAAAGAGATTTCTGAAAATACTTTTGCAAGAGGCTCAATAGAAAAGAAAAAACCTTGGACTAAACGATGCCCTTTTTCAATATGTCATGGAGGTGGATTATGCCCTTTGGCCTTCCATCACCATCAGGCACTAGAAGGGATGTTATGGCATGCTGTTCCATAACCGATAGTGCCTTTGCAGCAAGTTCATCTTCTCCGATGGTCTTCGGTTTCTTCGTCATTACCTCTCCTGCCTTCATCTCAAAAAATGCCTTATCCCATTTTTCTATTCCGCGCCTCAAGTCTCCGTCCGTTATGATGCCGGCAATCTGGTTATCTGCATCAGCAACTATGGTTATGCCAAGTCTTTTGGAAGATATTTCCATAACCGCCTTGATCATGGATACATCGGGTAAAACCACTGGCAAGGCATCCCCTGTTAACATAAGGTCTTTCACCTTTATGAAGAATTTTTTTCCGAGGCTGCCGCCCGGATGGAAAAGAGCGAAATCCTCTTCGCAGAAACCTCTCTTTATCAAAAGGGCTACTGCAAGAGCATCTCCCATCGCCATAGCGGCAGTCGTTGATGCCGTGGGAACAATTCCGAGCGTGCAGGCCTCCTCTCTTACAGATACATCCAGGTTCACATCTGCTGCTTTTGAGAGAGTTGATCGGGGGTTGCCCGTCATGGAGATGAGACTTACATTGAACCGTTTCAAAAAGGGTATCAGCCCAATCAGTTCCTCTGTTTCACCACTGTTTGAGATCGCTATGATTACGTCGTCAGCAGTGACCATCCCGAGGTCTCCATGACCTGCCTCAGCGGGATGCAGGAAAAAGGAAGGTGTTCCTGTGGAGGCCAGGGTAGCTGCTATCTTCTTTCCTACAAGCCCTGATTTGCCCATGCCGGAAACAACAACCCTGCCAAGGCTCTTATAGATAATCTCTGCGGCCCTTTCAAAGTTGCTGTTGAGCTTTTCTGTAAGGGCGAGGATAGCTTCCGCCTCTGTCTTCAGAACCTTTGCCGCAATATGAAGAATGTCGTCCATATCCTGCAATCACTCCCTATAAGTATAGGTTCCCTGAATTGTATCATATTGCACTCATCCCATAAAGCCGGAATAGCCGCTCGTTTTTTGCTTAGCATGAAAAACTCTTCACGTTCTTGGCTGGCCCGTTCCTCACTTGTTGGAATCATCAGCTCCGTGCCGTGACTGATGGTGTCGGCTTCTTACCACTCTGGAGCACATCCCATGGTCAAGGGAGATCAAGACGCACTGTCAATTATTCGTTACCCTGCCAGAACGGGCGGCGTGTGATTAATAAACTCGTGCAAATCTTTAATAGTTTTCAGCATCTTCGCTAAATCCTCTAACCGCATCATATTCGGCCCGTCGCATAACGCCTTCTCAGGTTCAGGATGAACCTCGAGAAATAACCCGTCAATGCCGACCGCCACAGCGGCCCTGGCGAGGGGTTCCGCAAATTCTCTTTGTCCACCTGAGCAGATTCCCTGCCCCCCCGGGAGTTGAAGGCTGTGGGTGACATCGAAGATGACAGGATAGCCGTAAGAACGCATAAGAGGAAAAGCCCTGAAGTCAACGATGAGGTTGTTATACCCAAAAGATGTGCCCCGCTCGGTAATAAGAAGTTTGTGGTTCCCTGTAGAGGTAAACTTATCGATGATATTTTTTAGATCCCACGGCGCAAGAAACTGTCCTTTTTTCACATTGACCGGCTTGCCGGTATTCGATGCAGCGAGGATCAGGTCGGTCTGCCTGCAAAGAAAGGCCGGAATCTGTAAGAGATCCAATACCTCTGATGCACGCTTAACTTCATCTATTGAGTGGACATCAGAGATCACAGGGATCCTAAGTTTATTCCTGATATCCGAGAGGATCCTCAAGCCCTTGTCAATTCCCGGTCCCCTGTAAGATGAAAGGGACGAGCGGTTAGCCTTGTCATAGGAGCTCTTAAAGATATAGGAGAATCCGAGGAGGTTGCAAATCTCCCTCAATTTTTCAGCGATGGAATACGTCATCTCCTCATTTTCGATAACACAAGGCCCAGCGATAATGAGCGGCTGATTGCCCTCCCCTATATCTGCGCCATTAATCGTTATCTTCTGTATCACCGCTGTTTCTCAGCCTTCTCCTCAGTAGCTTGAGGGAAAAGGAACCGCTTCTCTCTGAGCGCAGCACCTATGAACCCCTTGAAAAGGGGATGCGGCTCTGTCGGCCTTGATTTAAATTCGGGATGGAACTGACAACCGAGGAACCATGGATGGCCCTCTATCTCGATGATCTCGACAAGTTCTCCGTCCGGACTGGTTCCGCTTATCCGCATTCCATGCCGGGTACAGATGCCTTTATAAGCGTTGTTGAACTCATACCGGTGCCTGTGGCGTTCAGATATTTCCTTCGCAGCATACGCGTTGAAAGCTTGACTGACCGGTTCAATAACGCATGGATAGGCGCCCAGCCTCATTGTCCCGCCTTTGTCAGAAATCATTGTTCTTTCCTCTGTCTTGCCCTTCCTGAAATCAAACCATTTCTCCATAAGGTATATGACCGGGTCTTTTGCATTCAGGTCGAACTCGCTGCTGTTCGCCGCAAGACCGCAGACGTTCCGACAAAATTCTATAACAGCGCACTGCATGCCGAGGCAGATACCGAAATAGGGTATCCTTTTCTCCCTAGCATATCTCACGGCCTCGATCTTTCCCTCAATCCCCCGATAGCCAAACCCGCCGGGCACCAGTATCCCGTCAACCTCGGAAAGGAACTTTTCAGAGCCGTGGATCTCGATCTCTTCAGAATCAACCCAGAAGAGATCGACTCTTGAATCATTCGCAATCCCCCCGTGAATAAGGGCCTCGGTAAGGCTTTTGTATGCGTCCTTAAGTCCCACATATTTCCCAACGATAGCGATACTTACCTCATTTTTAGGCTCCTTCACCTTTCTTACAACATCCCTCCAGAGGGTGAGGTCTGTTTCTCGGGCAGGCAGTTTCAGTTTCTGGATGAGCAGCTGGTCAAGTCCCTCTTCGCTGAAAGCCAGAGGCACCTCATAGATGGTCTCAACGTCCCTGGCAGCGATAACCGCCTCGACGTCGAGGTTGCAGTGAAGCGCTATTTTTTTCTTTGCCTCAGGGGGAATGGGACTATCTGTCCGGCAAAGCAGGATGTCCGGCTGGATTCCGATAGCTCGCAACTCTTTTACGCTGTGTTGCGTCGGCTTCGTCTTAAGCTCTCCTGCTGACTTTATATAGGGAACGAGGGTTAGATGAATATACAGAACATTTTCCCTCCCAACATCGTAACGCATCTGCCTTATGGCCTCAAGAAATGGCAGGCTTTCGATATCGCCGATCGTCCCTCCGATCTCGACAATCACTACATCATTATTGTTGCTCACTGACTTGATCGCGTGTTTGATTTCGTCGGTAATGTGGGGGACAACCTGGACCGTATCTCCGAGGTAATCACCACGCCGCTCCTTCGTTATGACATTGTAATAGATCTTTCCAGTGGTATAATTGTTTGCCTGGGCGGTCCTTATGTGCGTGAACCGTTCGTAATGCCCCAGATCAAGGTCTGTTTCGGTGCCGTCATCCGTTACAAAAACCTCTCCGTGCTGGAACGGGCTCAATGTGCCCGGATCAATATTGATATAGGGATCGAGTTTCTGGAGGGTCACCGTGAGCCCCTTTGCCTCAAGGAGCGCTCCCATTGCAGAAGCAGCTATCCCCTTTCCTAGGGACGACACAACGCCACCTGTCACGAAGATAAACTTAGCCATCTCTCCACCCTTTCCAAGTCTTGTGGGGTATCTACCCCGATTATTTCCAAGGACATTTCCTTTACCTTTATCCTGAACCCATGCTCAAGGGCGCGAAGCTGTTCTAACTTTTCCACCTGCTCGAGTTTCGTGGGTTTTATCTCTGTGAGCCTCAGAAGCGCATCCCTTCTATAGCTGTAGATGCCTATATGCTTGTAAACAGTGAACGCCGAAGGCTTGACCTCGCAGAGGTTCACTCCCCGCCACCCATCCCTGTGATACGGTATCGGCGCCCTCGAAAAGTAGAGCGCAAAACCATCCTCGCCAAAAACCACTTTCACGACGTTGGGGTCTAGGATCTCTTCGGGTTCCCCTATCCTTTTTACCATAGTTCCAACATCAGCGTCAGCGTCAGCAAGAATGCTGATCACGTCATCTATCACCTGAGGTTTTATGAGGGGCTCGTCACCCTGGACGTTAACAATTATATCATAATCCACCAGACGGGCAACCTCAGAGACCCTGTCTGTGCCTGACAGATGGCTCCGGGATGTCATGACCGCCTTTCCTCCGAAGGAAAGAACCGTCTCGAATATCGTTTCGCTGTCGGTTGCGACGATCACATCCTCCGCGAGTACGGCTCCTTGGGAGTTCTCGTAGACATGCTGGATAAGAGGTTTCCCGTTCAGGAGGGCAAGGGGCTTTCCCGGAAAACGGGTTGAATCATAACGGGCAGGTATTACAATAACAGCAGACATGGTCTTTACTAATTATATATGATAATAAGTAAATTTGAAACACGTCTGCCCGGGCCGCCACTACTTTACCTTTTGTTATTCAATCTGACATAATAGCCTTTATACTTTCCCCGAAAAGAGGAGAACCTTATGGCAACCATTCATAGACTTCCAGGCTCGTCATGGCGTGCGATGATCGAGAGCGCATTTTATGCCAATTCGGTTAGAAAAACAACCATGGCCGAACTGTACTCGCTCTCATTAAAACAACCAGAGGTTGTTGCAACTTCACACCCTTTCTACAAACCCGTACAGTTCGGTCTTCCGAAAGGCGCAAAAGTTCTCATATCAAATGACGGGGGCATCGTTGGGCGCACCGCAAGGGCAAGAAGACTCGTCAGGGAGATGGGGAAAGACAAGGACAAATATCTCCGGATACTCGGCGAGGCTATCTATCGGTTTAACAGAAGAGAAGGATTATGGCTCGAAGCGATTGTAGGCCTTCATCATGATTTTATGATAAAGGCGCACCTCCTGAGTCCGGTAACGGATGCGAAAAATATGCTCGACTGGGGGGTCAACTTTACTCCCTCGATGAGACCCTGGAGTGATGTATACAAGAAATCACGCCGCCTGAACGAGCATGATATAGTGGTATTCGCCGATCCTGAATGGGCAGATCCAGAGTTTCCCAATGGACTAGTAATCATTGACGAGGAAGAAAACTGCATCGCGATACTTGGACTGCGGTATTTCGGCGAGAGGAAGAAAGGCACGCTGACTCTGGCTTGGACGATGGGGGTAAGACATAATATGGTTGCTTGCCACGGCGGAATAAAAACCATCGGTAACCATACACCGGTAGCCGTTTTTGGGCTTTCAGGATCTGGCAAATCCTCAATCACAAACAGTCATGATCACGCCGGTACGTTGAAGAAGAATGAGAAAGTCACCGTCATCCATGATGATGCGTTTTTGATAGACCTCGACAATGATATTACCGTTGCCCTTGAGCCAAGTCTTTTTGATAAGACCGATGCGGTGACGTTTGAAGATCCAATAATCAAGTTTTTCTACTCTGCACAGAATGTTGCTGTGACTGAACTTCCTGGTGGGAGGACGCTGATTGTTGCAGAGGATATCAGAAACGACAATGGACGCTGCATCAAATCACGGGATATGTTTAACCATACCGACTCCTGCAAGAGACCGGGGAAGGTCATATGGCTCCAGAAGGATCCGTCCCTGCCGCCTGTTTGCAAGGTGGCGGACATCGGTCTCGCCGTCGCCATGGGAGCATCTTTGAGCACCATGAGGGCAAAGGGAGTTGAAAACGTCCCCAGGGAAGAGCTTGCAAAGCTTGTGATTGAGCCATTTGCCAATCCGTTCAGGGTCCATCCCCTGACCGTAGACTGCCAGCAGTTCAGAAAACTTTTTAAGCTTGGAACAGAGTGCTATATCATGAATACTCATGCCTTTGGAATGCCGGAACAGGAGATCGATATCCCGAAAGAACTGTCTCTTTCTATCGTCACCGAGATGGTCAGAGAGAACATCGAATGGCGAGAGTGGAAGGTATTCCCGGGGCTCATGGTCCCAAAAAACGGAAACGAACTCTTCGGGACCGATTTCGACAGGCACTATAAACCGACACGGGAGGCGGAGTATCTCCAGTTCCTGAGAAACAGGATGCAGGACCGCATTACCTACCTTTCCAACAAAAGAGACATTGACCATGACATGGAGAGTTCTTTTATAGATCCGCTCGTTGTCGCGCGGACAGTGATAGACAAGATACTGAATCCTATCTGATGGAACCGTCAGCGATAGCAGATATTTCCGGTATCTTGAGACAACTTGTGCTATTGGCGCTGCCCGTGCTGATAGCCATAACGTTCCACGAAGTATCTCATGGCTTTATTGCCAACAAACTGGGAGATCCCACGGCGAAGATGATGGGCAGGCTCACTTTGAATCCCATCGCGCATATCGATCCTTTCGGGACCATACTGATGCCACTTATGCTTTTTGCCTTTACGAATGGCCAGTTTGTCTTCGGATATGCAAAGCCTGTTCCGATTAATCCGATGAATTTCAAGAATCCGCGACAAGGCATGGCGATATCCGCCGCCGGGGGGCCCATTACCAACATTCTGCTCGCAGTTGCAAGCACTCTGGTTTTCAAACTCATCTCGTCCATAACGTTCCTGCCCGGAGGGATAGCTGAGAAAATGTTGGTACCCGCAGCCCTGATGCTCCAACAGAGTGTCTTCGTTAATGTTATTCTTGCATCATTCAACCTCATACCTATTCCACCACTGGACGGCGGCAGAGTTCTCGTTGGTTTGCTGCCGCACAGGCAGGCGATGTCCTTCAGCAGGATAGAACGATATGGTTTCTTAATTGTGATAATACTGATCTTTACGCACATTGCAAATTACTTTGTGTTGCCGCTGGTGAATTTTTTCTTGAGCATATTGCAGATGTTGTGAGATGCCGCCCCCCCCGTGCAGGATTCAAGGCACGTGATGGCAACGCTATCAGTGGACTCATAAAATGAGAGGTTTTTTATGGACAGGGTGTTAAGCGGGATGCAAGCCAGTGGAAAGCTCCACCTCGGTAACCTTGTTGGGGCACTCCAGAACTGGGTCAAGCTTCAGGAGCAATACGACTGTTACTATTTTGTTGCAGACTGGCACGCCCTTACCACCGGCTATGCAAACCCGGAAGCGATCAAAGAATCAACTCGGGATCTCCTCCTGAATTTCCTTGCCGTCGGGCTTGACCCTGACAGGTGCACCATATTCATTCAGTCTAAGATCCCTGAACATGCAGAACTCCATCTTCTTCTGTCGATGATAACCCCCCTTGCGTGGCTTGAGAGAGTTCCGACCTATAAAGAGAAACAGCAGGAGCTACACGACAGGGATCTCTCAACCTATGGTTTTCTCGGATATCCCCTCCTCCAAACAGCGGATATCATTATTTACCGTGCTAAGTACGTGCCCGTGGGGATCGACCAAGTCCCTCATCTCGAAATTTCAAGGGAGATCGCGCGGAGATTCAATTATCTGTACAGAGAAGTTTTTCCTGAGCCCGAGGCCCTTTTGACAGCGTTCCCGAAGGTTTCCGGAATCGACGGTAGGAAGATGTCAAAGAGTTACGATAATGCCATTTATCTCTCAGACCCGCCGGATATCGTTGAGCAGAAGTTGCGCACGATGATGACAGATCCTGCCCGCAAGAGGCGGACAGATGTCGGAGACCCTGAACTGTCACCGGTATACCACCTGCATAAAATTTTTTCCTCTGAGGAAGAGCAGCAAGAGGTTGCGCATGGCTGTAGGACTGCAGGCATGGGCTGTATCGACTGCAAGAAGATCCTGATAGCAAATATCTTCAAGGTTATGGAGCCAATATGGAAGAGAAGGAATGAACTCATCAAGAATCCTGAAATGGTTTCCGCCATAGTCGAGAAAGGGACCGAGAAGGCGAGGAAGGCTGCGCGGAAAACCATGCAGCTCGTGAGGGATGCAATGGGATTGGGAAGATTTTTGCAGTGAGCTTCTTTGCAGACCTTCACATCCATTCACGATATTCCCGAGCAACGAGCGGAGACATGTCTCCCGAAGTCCTCTCGAAATGGGCTCAGCTAAAGGGTATTACCGTAATCGGGACAGGGGATTTTACTCATCCGCTCTGGCTGAAAGAGCTGAGGGAAAAGCTTGAACCTGCTGGCGCAGATTTATTCCGATTGAGAAAGGGGTTCGGCTCTGATGACATCCCAGATTCTTGCAGGGCTGAGGTCTTTTTCCTGCCCTCTGCCGAAATAAGCTGCATCTATAGCAAAGGAGGAAAGACGCGGAAGATACATTCCCTCGTATTTGTCCCAGACTTTAAAAGCGCAGAAAAGGTAAATGCCGCTCTCTCAAAAATTGGCAATCTCAAGAGCGATGGAAGGCCGATCCTCGGGCTCGATGCAAAGGAACTTCTCAAAATCGTACTGGCGTCTTCTCCTAAGGCCATACTCGTCCCCGCACACGCATGGACTCCCCATTTCTCCGTCTTCGGCGCGGTCTCCGGATTTGATTCTCTCGAGGAATGTTTTGAAGAATTGACTCCTTCCATTCATGCCATAGAAACTGGACTTTCTTCGGACCCGTCCATGAACTGGCGCCTTTCATCCCTCGATCAGATAACACTCATATCCAATTCGGACGCCCATTCACCCGCAAAGTTAGGGCGAGAGGGAACTATCTTCGATACAGCGGTTTCCTATGGAACCGTTATGCACGCTATCAGGACAAGAGAGGGCTTTCTCGGAACCATTGAGTTTTTCCCTGAAGAAGGAAAGTATCACTATGATGGCCACAGGGCATGCGGAGTAAGCTTATCTCCGAAGGAAACGATACGACATAACTATCTCTGTCCTGTTTGTGGCAGGAAGGTCACGGTGGGTGTCACGCACAGGGTTGAAAAACTAGCGGATAGGGAAGACGGCTTCAGACCGCCAGGGGCACCGGTCTTTCATTCGATGGTTCCACTGCAGGAGATTATCGCTGAGGCGCTCCAGACCGGAGTACATACGAAGGGAGTTGATGCGATATATTTTTCGATGCTCGAAAAGCTCGGAAATGAATTCAGGATTTTGATGGATTTGCCTATCAAAAATATCGAAAAGGCAGGCTCTCCCAAAGTTGCCGAAGCCATATCGAGGATGCGCTCAGGAGATGTGCACATTACGCCAGGGTTTGATGGAGCATATGGAAAGATAAAAATTTTCGAGAGGACCGGTAAGAAGGCTATCGGGGGCAAGGGAATGCGCAACCTGACACTGAAGCCTCAAAAATAGGATTTCCGAGAGCTGATCTCCAGAAGAACTCTTCGCATACGGGTTTCGGTTTATAGAAGGTTTTCCCTGCTGCGACAAAAAGTGCGTGCTATTTAGTATAAAGCATAACGCTTACTATCCCTTCTGATCCACTATCCCGACGATTACAGGAATTGTTGAGAGCGCTCTCCTCGCTAAGAGATACCTCTTAGCCCTTGAGAATATTCAAACCCTCGGTCTCTGCGGTATCTCCAACCATCAAAGAAACAGATCTTCCCGAAGGCGTTATGAGGGTGAGCATATCACCTATTCGGCGGATTGATGAGCTATCCATCCTTGACTTCCATCAGTTTAGATGAGTTATTATAGCAAATTCCGGAGACCCGGAATTGTAAGGAGATGACGCGTGCTTGACGTAAGATTCGTGAGAGACAATGTCGAGGTCATAACAACTGCCATCAGAAAGAGGAACCACGAGCTCTCTCTCACTGAATTCCTCTCCATGGATGAGGAAAGGAGAAATATTCTGAAAGAGGCTGAGGACCTCAGAAACAGAAGGAATACGGTATCAGAACAGATCGGAAGACTCAAAAAACAGAGACAAGAGGCGACTGATCTCCTCGATGAGATGAGGTCCGTTTCGGATAGAATAAAGCAGATGGATGAGAAGCTCAAAATTCTGGACGAAAAAATCAAAACCTTCCTTCTCAATGTCCCGAACATTCCCCATAAGTCCGTGCCTGTTGGGAAAGATGAAGCGGACAATGTAGTGGCAAGAACATGGGGAGAACCGAAAATATTTGACTTCCCGCCTCTCAATCACTGGGATATAGCCGAAATGCAGGGGATCATCGACTTTGACAGGGCCTCAAAGATTGCGGGAGCGCGGTTTGCTCTGCTGAAAGGCCAGGGTGCGAAACTCGAACGGACTTTAATAAACTTTATGCTGGATTTGAATACATCAAAGGGATACACTGAGGTATTTCCTCCGATCCTCGTAAACCGCGAGAGCATGACCGGAACGGGACAGCTTCCCAAATTCGAATCCGAGCTATTCAGGATAGCAGACCCCGAACTGTATCTCATCCCGACGGCAGAGGTTCCTGTCACAAACATGTATCGAGACGAGATACTCCAGGAGAAAGATTTGCCCCTATCTTACACCGCTTATACCCCTTGTTTTAGACGTGAGGCGGGTTCATACGGTAAAGATACCAGGGGCCTCATACGGCAACACCAGTTCAACAAAGTGGAGCTCGTCAAATTTGTAAAACCGGAAGATTCCTACGATGAACTCGAATGGCTTACGCTGGATGCTGAAAATATCCTCCAGCAACTCGGTTTGCCTTACAGAGTTGTCGTGCTCTGCACCGCAGACCTCGGCTTTTCATCAGCCAAGACCTATGACCTCGAGGTCTGGCTTCCTGGCCAACAACGATATAGGGAGATCTCTTCATGTTCCAATTTCGAAGATTTTCAGGCGAGGAGGGCAGATATCAGGTTTAAGCGCAATGGCAAAAAAGGCACAGAATTTGTGCACACGTTGAACGGTTCAGGCCTTGCAATCGGCCGGACGGTTGTGGCGATCCTTGAGAATTATCAGCAGAAAGACGGAACCATTTCGATACCGGAGGCATTGAGGCCCTATATGGGGAGAAGCACCATTCCGTGATGCTGAACACAGTTGTTCATGTCCGTTATCGCTAAAGTAAATGAGAGCGCCAAGAAGGAGGAAATATGAAAAAAATTCAACAATGCTTTGCCCTCGCCGGCATGACGGTGATCCTCATCGCATGCGTTGTGGGAACTGCGTACTCGCAGAATCAAGAGTATAAGGAATATACGGTATCCAAGGGAGAAACGCTCTGGGGTATATCTTCAAAGGAAATCGTTGACCCTTTTCTTTGGCCAAAGATATGGAAAGAGAATCCCGAGATCAAGAATCCTGACCTCATCTATCCCGGACAGACAATCAGGATCCCTTTCTATCTTCTTCAGAAGCAGGTAGAACCTGCACCCGCTGAGAAGATGTATGAAAAGGCAAGAGAGACACCTGAGGTAAAGCCTGCGGCAAAGGAAACGCCAGTGGCAGAAAAGATACTCCCAGCAGAGAAAAAATATCTTATCGACAAAGCCACGCTCATGTCGAGTGGTTATATTGCTGAGAAGATAGAGAGTAAGGGCGAGATTATCGGTGCGCCGACGGACAGAACCGCTTTGGGGAAAGGAGATTACGCCTATATAAAGACAGTTAATGGCGCCCTGCCCGGTGATAGGTTCTATATCTTTCGCTCGGCAGGAAAGGTGAAGCATCCCGAAACCGGTGCGCTGATGGGGTATCTCATCAATGTGGTGGGAATTGCAGAAGTCGTGGGGAAAGAGAGTGGTCAGACAAAAGTCAACATAACAGATTCTTTTGACCAAGTTGATGTCGGGGATCTCCTTGACACCTACTATGAGCTAGACCAACCTTTCCTCCTTGAAACTGCAAGAACGTTTTCGAAAGCAGGTTTTATCGTTGCCGCAAAAGGAAGGCACGCAGCCACTCCTTCTTTTGACATTGTTTATATTGATAAAGGCAGCAAGGACGGCTTGGAGGTCGGTGATATGGTGGCCATGACATCGAGGAACTCTTATGACATTCCTAACGGTACTATACAGATAATCAGCATGAGAGAAACTAGCGCAACCGCCATAATCAAGGAATCTGCAAAAGAGGTCAAGGTAGGTGACAGAATAGGGGCAGAGTAATATTCTCCTGAAGAGACAAAAACCCGCCATGGTTTTTGTCTCTTCAGGGAACTCAGGTCTCAGGTCGTCAGTATCTTCAGTGCCCTCAACCTGCTCGGATGTTTAAGCTTTCGCAATGCCTTTGCTTCTATCTGGCGCACCCTTTCTCTTGTAATACAAAGGTACCTTCCTACCTCTTCCAGGGTGTGGTCTCTCTCGGCCCCAATGCCGAACCGCATCCGTATTACCTTTTCTTCCTTTGGGGTTAACGTCCTCAAAACCCTCTGGATGTGTTCAGATATTTCGATCCTCTCGGCATCAGAGTACGGGGAAGGGCTATTCTTATCTCCAATGAAATCTTCCAGTTCGGTATCCTCATCGCCTACGGGGGTCTGCAGAGCAATAGGATCTTGAATCGCCCTGAAAACTTCCTCCACTTTCCGACTCGGTACGCTCAATTTTTGTGCGATCTCTTCATTGCTTGGCTCTCTGCCCAGCTGCTGGGTAAGTTCGCGGGAGGCTTTGGTAACCCTGTTGTAGAATTCCATCATATGGACCGGCACGCGGATGGTCTTGGTCTGGTCGATAAGGGCGCGCGTTATCGCCTGCCTTATCCACCAGGTGGCGTATGTGGAAAATTTAAAGCCCTTCTCATATTTGAACTTGTCAACGGCCTTCATGAGGCCGATATTGCCTTCCTG
>DMNE01000086.1 GCA_003453735.1 Nitrospiraceae bacterium
TTCAAATGCGCTTAAGGGAAGAACTACGTTCAAAAAGGGACTGTGATAGAAAAAAAAAGGCAATTGTTATAGAAAAAAGCGATAGAAGTTGCTATGTTGCGCAACTCAATTAGATTCTTAATGCATGAAATAATTAAAAAGAGATTTCTGAAATACTTTTGCAAGAGGCTCAGAAGTTTTCATTTAATTTCCTGATCATCACATCATCGTTTTTCCGCCACAGATGCAGGATATCGGAAATCTATATGGACAAGCGGGTACGTTTACTCAAATCAAAAGGATTGTAAATCTTAACCTTGACACCATTAAAGTCGTCAGCATTCCTTGTAACAAGGGTAAGCCTTTTTGAAACCGCGGTTGCTGCGATAACGGCATCTGGAAGCTTTATGTTATACGTCTGCTTTATCTTTATGGTTCTATCTACGATGGTTTTGTTTAGATTGATTATCGAAGCAAAATCCAGAAATTCTCTCGCTTTTTTTAAATGTTCAGCATTAAATTTTCTCCAGCCAAGAAACTCGATTTTTGTTATGACAGATACGTTGAAATGCTCTTTGAAAATAGCGGCAATGATTGCCTGAGATTGGGTTGGTATCTCGTTCGCAAAATGATAGATAAGGATATTTGTGTCAATCAAATACACTTACAGCCTGTCCCACTCGCAGCGAATACGCTTAACTTCTTTCTTCAGATTAGGTATGCGGATAAGCCCACGAAAGTTTTCAGGTCGGAACTCTTTTTTTTGGGTTTTTATTTCAGGCTTCTTCAAGATAGTTATATCGACCTGCACGGTTTTTGCTTTGAGATTGTTTATATCTTTCAGGTCAGGTATATAGAGCCCACCTTTTTTAACTATCGCTGTTGTTATCATAAATCTTCCTTTCTTTACGAGTCGATTGATAATAAATTATAGCATAGTTGATAAGCGCGCATTTCTTTTAATGAAGCAACTTGAAGCAACTATATACCCTTCACCTTTCATGCGCATTAATCATTTCACTTATTTATACCATAGACATACCGATCTATTCACCATACAAGCACATGCACAATAATATGGCAGCCGAGCAACTATCTCTAACAGATTTCTTGTGAAATCCGCAGAAAGTCGGTTCGGGTAACAGTGTTGATTAGCGGGGGTTATCAATCGTTATTAAATCTCGTAATTCGCGAGGACTTGTGACTGTAACAAAGTGCTTATGATCGAAATGGAGCCGCGAGGATTACTGGATGCGCAACGCCGCAAAAGGTTTTTTGTGACTGTGCGGAGCTCTTTCGGAATTTGTGAGTCCCTGAATTTCTTCGCAGCGTTTAGCAGGTGAACTCAATAAAAATGGGGGGTGAGTGTTACGGGTGAAGTCCTGCTCAAAAAGTAAGAAGCTTTAGCTTTCTTATGTCTGTATATATTATAATCATTATGTTTATTTAATAAACACTGAAGAGATCTTTGATTTCTTTTTTTTCGCTATTTGCAAACAGTTAAGCCCTGGCATGCATATTGCTTTTAGCTCAGGTAGCAACTTTATAACAAGGAGACTTCATGAACATGGATGATTCGGTAAAGATTTACGGACTTTGTTTAGAAAGGCTGAAACATCAAATCAAGAACGCCAAAGATCGGTTGGCCGCTGAGACACGTACCACTCCCGACCATGTCCTCCTGGAATCTTACTACACCGGGGAGTCGGAGGATATTATCGATATCCTCGAGCTTTATGACTTGGAAGAGAAAACGTTTGAGTCTCTGAGGGAGAAACTGAATGATCTGGCATATACGGTTTCTGTCCTCGTCAGTGAGACTCTGACGTTCGGTTTCACTGAAGAAGGCCACCTTGGCCTTTATCTTTCGATCCCGGATAGGTCTCTTAGCCCGTCAGCTTTCGCAGTTAACCACAGCGCGTAACATCCGCCATTCGCGATGATTAGTTCGTGATCTACCGGGAAACTGACCTTCTGCGGCAAAATAAGAATGGCCCATAGAAACATATTGAACTTTATCGGCAATACGCCGCTCGTAAGAATTCTGCGGATGGTTGCAGACGACAGCGCAGAAATATGGGCGAAGCTCGAAGGACATAATCCAGGCGGTTCCGTGAAAGACAGGATTGCGCTCTCCATGATCGAGGCTGCTGAAAAAGAGGGAACATTGAAGCCCGGCGGAACCATTATAGAGCCGACAAGTGGCAATACCGGCATCGGCCTCGCGCTGGTTGCAGCGGTCAAGGGATATCGTCTTATACTTACCATGCCGGAAACCATGTCTATCGAGAGAAGACTGCTGTTTCCTGCATATGGCGCTCAGCTCGTTATAACGCCCGGCGAGCAGGGCATGATGGGCGCTTGGGAAAGGGCAGAGAAGATACTCAGAGGCAGCCCCGAATTCTTTATGCCTTTACAGTTTGAAAACGCTGCGAACCCCGAGTCCCACAGGAAAACAACCGCCGTTGAGATAATGCATGACCTCGGCGGGGTCCCAGATGCCTTTATCGCCGGAGTCGGGACGGGCGGTACCATAACCGGCAACGGAGAAGTATTCAGAGAACAGAAACCGGATGTGTTGATAGTCGCTGTTGAGCCAGCCGGTTCGCCTATCCTCTCAGGGGGAAACCCCGGGAAGCATAGGATTGCAGGCATTGGTGCCGGATTTTTCCCGGGTATTCTGAATACAAAAATTTACGATGAGGTCATTCCCGTCACGGACGACGATGCAGAAGGGACCGCGAGGGATCTTGCCTTGTGGGAAGGTATTCTTGCCGGGCCGTCATCGGGAGCAGCCATGTGGGCTGCAATGAAGATTGCCGAGAGGCTTGGTAAGGAAAAAAGGGTGGTTGTGATATTCCCTGACAGGGGAGATAGATATCTCAGCACCGGGCTTTTTATTTCAGGGGGATGAATTCTGGTTTGATGGAATTATTCTTTTTTAAGAGAGAAAGAGGATAATGCCCAGATGAAGCGAGGCATTGTTTGCGTATTTGCTAAATATAACTGTATGATCCAAATGAAAGGAGACCGTAAAAAGCGGGGGCTACGCAGCCATGGTCTCGGGTTGTGACTTCATAGC
>DMNE01000368.1 GCA_003453735.1 Nitrospiraceae bacterium
CCGAACATCACCCCGATCTTCATCCGTATCTGGTTGATAAAAACGACGGTACTGAGAGATTTTGATATGGCGGCGGTGAGTTTTCTCAGCGCCTGGCTCATGAGTCTCGCCTGAAGACCTGGCAGAGAATCCCCCATTTCACCCTCTATTTCAGCCTTTGGCACCAAGGCAGCAACGGAATCTATCACGATGATATCAACCGCCCCGCTTCTCACAAGCGCCTCGGCAACCTCCAATGCCTGTTCACCTGTGTCAGGCTGTGATACCAGGAGGTCTTCTACCTTTACCCCGAGTTTTTGTGCATACGTTACGTCGAGGGCGTGTTCTGCATCTATGAACGCTGCCACCCCTTCAGCCTTCTGCGCCTCTGCGATCGCATGGAGGGCAAGAGTTGTTTTTCCTGAAGACTCAGGACCGTATATCTCGACAACTCTTCCCCTCGGATACCCACCGATTCCTGTGGCGATATCCAGTGTCAGGGACCCCGTGGGTATAACTTGAATACCCTCTGCAATCTCTGCCGCTCCGAGTTTCATGATAGCACCCTTGCCAAAACTCCGCTCGATCTGAGAGATGGCCATTTCCAGTGCTTTTACCTTGTCCTTACTCGTCATTATTCCTCCTTAAAGTTAAATTCTGCTAGCGTTGTATACTCAGCCCCCTTCGGCTTTAATTCACTTCTCATGAGAGAGACAAGTCTGACATCTATATTACCAAAATCTTTATCCTTAAGTGTCTGCATGCGCGAGAGAAGCGAGCTTAGGTTTTTCGAGGTTCTAACCCTCCCTATCGTAAGGTGCGGTGAGAAAGTCCTATCTTCTCTTGCAAACCCGATAGTTATCATGGCTTCTTCAACCTTTTCTTTAAGGTTCTTGAGGCCTTGATGGTCTTGGCTATCTATCCAGACGACCCTCGGTCTACCTTTATCAGGAAAAAAGCCCATGCCGGATAATTTAACTGTAAATGAGCTCTGCAAGGCCGAAATCTCAATGAGTTTCTTCCGTATAAGAGGGACAACGCCTTCATCAATGTCACCCAAGAACTTTAACGTAAGGTGAAGATTTTCAGGAGTCACCCATTTTACGTCGGCATTCATTCTTTTGAGATCATCGAGTACTGTCGCGACTTCTTGCTTCAAGCTGTCGCTCAGCCGTATGGCAATGAAACATCTTAGGCCCATACTTCAACAACCTCGCCAAGAAAACGGAGTGAAGCCATAGCAGCCGCATATTTGACAGCTTCTCTATCTCCATCGAAGATCATACCCCTGGAAATGGTTTCCTTCTCCCAGTCAACAGCCATAAAAACAAGGCCTACTTTTTTTTCTTCAGCAGGTTTTGGTCCTAGATTGCCTGTAATGGAGAGAGAAAACTCAGTTTTTCTCTTCTTCCGGATTGCATAGGCCATCGCCCTGGCAGTCTCTTCACTTATCGTTCCATACCGCTGGATAAGGGACTTCTTAATACCGAGTAGTTTAATCTTGGATTCTGCAGAGTAACTAACCACAGAAGAGTCGAAGAACTCGGAGGCACCCGGCTGGGTTGTCAAGAGATGGCCGACAAGTCCTCCGGTGCAGGATTCTGCAACACTCAGTTTCAGCCTTGAGCTTCTAAAATATGTATGGATCTTTTTGATTAGTTCTGCGTAAGAATTTTCCATATCTGTAACAGTGCATTTGTAAAAACACCTGCCATTACGTCGTCTGCCATAATGCCTATGCCCCCGCTGAGAATCCGCTCAACATTTCTAATGGGCGGCGGTTTTAGTATATCGAAAAATCTGAATAAAAGAAAGGCAGTGATGTAATATGATGTCACAGGTGGAAGAAAGAGCACGGAAACAGCATAGCCGGCAAATTCGTCTATCACGATATGTCTACTATCCTTCTCGTTCATGAGTTTTTCTGCTTGCTGTGCAGAGAAGGTTCCTATGAGCACAGTAAAGAGTAACAAAGAGATAGCGGCTGTGTTGCCTGGTTTCAAAGAGGCAAAAATCAACATCGCTACGAGCGAGCCAAAGGTTCCGGGTGCGATGGGAATATAGCCGACAAAACAGAGGGTTGCGATGTTTTTTAGTATGAATTGTTTAAGGTGTTCTTCTTTCATCATACTCGTACAGGCAATGAGTATTTCTTAACAAACGACAGCATACTCCCTAAGGAAGTTTCGCTTGCTCCACTGGAAGTAAAGAAACCCTAAAGAACTTAGAGCGCATGCCGACTACTTCGGTAGCGCTGACAACGTCTCGCCGAAGTTGTTAGCAGTTATATCACCGAATGCAGGGGAGTCTAACGGCAGAGTTCTCATTCTCGACCCCTGAAGGTGATGAGAATTCCCTTGCCCACTCTTTAAGAATTTCTTTAGAGACATGTCAGCGGATATTGGGCCTTTATTCAGGTCCGCCAGAGATCTTAAGAAAAGGCCTATCTCACTTCTGAACAATCCGGTAATTGAAGGTTATCCTTGCAGATCCTTCAAGGGCAGCCTTTACAGAGCAGTATTTTTCCATAGAGAGATGCACGGCCCTCTTAACGGCCTCGTCAGAGAGATTGTGACCAGAAACAATGAATTCTATGGCTATGTCGGTAAACTTTTGGGGATAACTCTCTGCTTTTTCGCCTTTGATAGCGATTTCAAGCCCCGTGATATCCTGTTTCTTTTTCTTCAAGATTGAGACCACATCCATGCCGGAGCACCCTCCGAGTCCGATGAGGAGCAACTCTGTCGGTCTCGCTGCCGTATTTCCTCCTCCAAAGGTCGTATCTCCGTCCATGACAAGCGCATGGCCTGATGAGGCCTCACCTACGAACCTAAGACCATCTACATACGTGACTCTTGCTTCCATCATAGAGAATTCAGTTATTCCACATGTGCACTCCCGTGCACATTTCTCTCCTTGCCCTGATTCTTCTTGAGGACAGAACCATAACCGACAGGCGTGTTCTTACGTGACGGCTCACTGTAACTGAAGAGATAGCCGGGTTGAAAAGAACTGTCCCTTTCGAGCCCGTTTCCGCCATTGTGGCTTCTCCACATCCCTTTTGCAAACAATAGATTCCCGACAAGCGGGAATGACGAGAACATCCATGCCGTTTGTCGATCGGCTTACTTTCCACACGATTTTCTGAGTGTCCTTTAATCACGGATGCGTTAATTGTAATCGTTGAATTGCTAACGATTTGCCTGTTTTCTCATCGATCTCGATTGCAACTGCCGAGACTATCCCCGCTCCCTTTGCGATCTCGAACTTTGTAGGCATCTGCAGCAAAAACCTCTCTATAATCTGCTCCTTCTCTATTCCTATAACAGAGACCGCGGGTCCGGTCATGCCGACATCAGTTATATACGCTGTTCCCCCAGGAAGTATTTTCTCGTCCGCCGTCTGAACGTGAGTATGGGTCCCTAAGACGGCGCTGACCTTGCCGTCCACGAAATAGCCAAATGCTATCTTTTCGGAGGTAGCCTCTGCATGGAAATCGACGATGATGGAGTTCGTTTCAGAACGCATTCTCTCGATCTCAGCGAGACCTGACCTGAACGGGCAGTCGATGTTTGACATGAATACCCTGCCTGAAATATTGATAACAGCGACTTTAGTCCCCTCAAGCGCATACAGAACGCTCCCGTAGCCGGGAACTCCGGGAGGATAGTTTATCGGTCTAATGAGTCGGTTTTCCTTTGAAAGATACGGAATGGACTCCTTTTTATCCCATATATGATTCCCGCTAGTGATGACATGTACGCCGCTGTTGAAAATTTCCATAGCTACTGTTTCGGTAATACCGAANNGTCGGGATGAGCGCTTTAAGAGCAGTTCTTCCGATTTTGCCGACAATGTCGCCGATAAAGAGGACTTTCATGGAATGCAGACTTCAGTCGCACACCGATAGTCTGCGGTCACTGAGTCGTTTTATCCATGCACTGTTGAGCGAAGGCTCTCCGTGCGAATGATCTATTTTGCATATTCCACGAATCTCGCTTCCCTGATAACCGTGACCTTTATCTGCCCCGGATATGTTAACTCAGACTCAATCTTTTTTGACAGGTCTCTCGAAAGAACCGATGCCATATCATCGGTTACGTCCTCAGGCTTCACTATTATTCTCACTTCTCTGCCTGCCTGGATAGCGTAGCATTTTTCAACACCCTTATATGACATGGCCATCAGTTCAAGTTTCTCGAGTCTCTTAAGGTAGTTTTCGATGCTCTCTCTCCTTACACCTGGCCGTGCAGCGGATAGGGCATCGGCAGCAGCAACAAGGGCGGCCTCAACGGTCGACGGTTCCCCTTCGCCGTGGTGGACCTGTATGGCATTAATGACCTTATTGTTTTCACCGTACTTTTTTGCAATATTTGAACCGATATCCTGATGAGAGCCCTCGACCTCATGATCAATCGCCTTTCCAATATCGTGGAGGAGCCCGCCCCTTTTCGCAAGTTTAATATCAACACCGAGTTCAGCTGCCATCATTCCTGCAAGATGGGCGACTTCACGGGAATGCTGAAGCATATTCTGTCCATAGGAAGTCCGGTATTTTAGCCTTCCCAGGAGTCTTACCAGTTCAGGATGTATTCCCGAGAGACTGAGATCAAAGATCGCCTTTTCGCCTTCCTCTTTTATGATCGCCTCAACCTCTTTCTTGACCTTTTCGACCACTTCTTCAATTCGTGCAGGGTGTATTCTTCCATCAGTGATTAATCTCTCAAGGGAGAGGCGTGCTATCTCCCGCCTCACAGGGTCGAACGCAGAGAGGGTGACGAGTTCAGGGGTGTCGTCGACAATAAGGTCAACTCCGGTGGCAGCTTCGAGGGCA
>DMNE01000220.1 GCA_003453735.1 Nitrospiraceae bacterium
TCTCTAATCACATCTTCTCTATGGTTCATATTAGCTTCTTCCATTGAGAAATATCTCTTCTCAGCTCAGCAAGGAGTTGATTACCAACTGTTATCATGCACAATTATATCAGGTTTCAACACTGTCAGGTGCAGGAAGAAACAAACCTTCAAATAATGCCATGACCGCTACTGGCCTCAAGCCGAGCGTCGTCACAATAGAAAGGATTATTGAAGATATGATAACGAGTATTACATGTTTTCTATCGCTCCATCGTGCAGCCATCGGAATGCCAATTCGTAAAAGTTCAACTAGGACAATCGCTCTGCTGATGGACAATAAAATGTTGCGGCCAACCAAGCGATGAAAGTCAGCCTTAAGGATAAAATGCAAATCCTCAATGTTGCCAACTCCGAATAATTCCAACACGACCAATAATAATGCACTGTAAAAAGCTGCATTTCTATACTTCCCGGCGGATTCCTCAAAAAAGTAATTTCTGTCATGATTTAGTCCTTGCCCTCGCAGGGCAAAAAAATGACGCCATTCGTAGAGAGCAGAGACAGAAACCACAATCCCCGATATAATCGTGACAATGATCATTATTCTTAATAGAGTGTCTGACATCCCTTTGTAGACAATGGTCATAATCTGCATTACCCAAATAGCGACCACTGTCAGCAATGAACGACGTTTTATATTGTCCCCGGGGAAATGAGGTCTCTCAGTAATTATTCTCATTAATTTGTCATCAAGCCTCTTGATTATTACCATTTATAATCCCCACTTCTGAAAAGTATATCACAGGTTTCAGTTACAGGAAGTACATCGTTGTCCAGGTTTCGAAGCGAAGTCGATAGTAGGCTGCTATTTCTAGATCGGCCGAGGTGATGGGGTAGGTGGTGGTTACTTTCTTTTACTACTTAACATCTTTGAGTCGTTCGGCTCGTTCGTCCTTCGAGCGATTTGAGTATCGTCCGATATAGGAGGTCCCCTTGTGTCCAACCTCTCGGGCTACTTCAGACTCGGAAAACCCGGCTCTCAGTAAGGAATACACTCTCTCATGGCGGAAACTGTGAGGATGTGCCTTGATCTCAAAAGATGAAGCGCCATTCGCTGTTTCGCGATCAATGGTGGCAAGTCTGATGCGCTTTAGTATCCGTTGTATGTCTATTCGTGATAGCTCATGACCTCTATAAGAGAGGAATATATGGGGGTTTCCGGTTTTGGTGCGTTTCAGTAATAAGACCTTTCATTGCGCATATACGTACTCAGTGGTTTTAGCCCCTCAGGCTGTAAGTAGACAGACTCTCTTGTCCCGCCTCCTTTGCCGACAACATGTTCAAAATAAGCGCCGCCACTTTTTCGATGGGGTACAAAGTTACTCTCCGTCAGGCCTGCCACCTCACTTGCCCTCAAGCCTGTATAGTAGAGGACATGAATAAGAGCGACATCACGGAGAGGAAGGGCCCTGGGAATAGGTTTCCTCTCTTGCCGAGCCGCTAATTCAGAAGCAGTCCTCACGAACATGTCAAAGACCTCTTTCCCCTCAAGTATGGTTTCTCCGTCATCAACAATAACACGCAGAGATTGAGGCTGGGCCGGTTCATTCGGGGGCGGCTTATACCTCCTCACCGGGTCGTCATCGTCCTTGATGAGCCCCTTTCTGACAAGAAAGCCCTAAAAGTGGAGCAAGGAAGAAAACATGCGACGGAGGGAAGAGCGTTGATAGGCTCCCAGGGTATGAAAGAATTGATTGGTAACCGATGCAGACCAGTTCGTAATATCGCCGCCAGAAACCAGATGATAGGAAAAAGAGACGAATTTCTGGAGGTCGTTTCTGGCTGCATCGAGGGTATTCTGTGATCTATTCAGATCCTGGAACTCCGTTTTCAGAAACCAGAGGGACCATGGCAGGAGCGTTGCTTTCCGAGGGCGGGGAATTGCCTTCTTCATAAGAGCTTTCAGGTCGAGCGCCGGAGGAGGAGGGTATTTGAACTTTGGGCTCTTGCGCTTAGCTTGATGTACCATAATACCCCAAATGGTACATCACGTGCGGCAGGATGTCAACCAACTCTTGATCATCTCCTAGAAAATGAGGAGCACATCTCTGATGAAATTTGAAACGGAACGAAGCATCATCCCTAAGCTAATTTTTGCCTGAGAAGATCCCAACCCAGATTTTCGAGTTTAACTCTCCTAATTAAGATTTGTTTTTTCTGCTGACTTTACTTTTAAATTATTGCATACTTATCAATATCAAATATACACGGGGGGCATTATTGTGAGAAATCGCTTTTTTCTAATTTGTTCTCTAGTGCTCATTTTCTTTTTTAAATCAATTTTAGTTTTTGCCGATTCGGTCACAATCGAATTCTTCAGTCCGCAGGGAACCGTAAAGGGCGTGCGGCAGGTGAGCGCTCGGTTTTCGGAGCAGATGGTCACCTTTGGAGACCCAAAAATCGCAGACCCCTTCGAGATCAAATGTCCGGCCAAGGGCGTGGGCCGCTGGGCAGACGGGAAAAACTGGGTCTATGATTTCGAAAAAGACTTACCTGCCGGGCTCATCTGTACGTTTACCCTTAAACCGGATGTAAAAAGCATATCGGAAAATGGAATGGCCGGGCAGAAGGAGTTTACTTTCTCTACTGGCGGTCCGGCGATTCTTCGATCATATCCGCGCGACGGAGCCGAGTCCATAGACGAGGAGCAGGTATTTATTTTTTTTACTGATGCGCTTCCCAAGGAGGAATCTATCCTGGCCAATGCATGGTGCCAGATAGAGGACATAAATGAACCTGTAGGAGTTGAGATCATAAAAGGCAATGAACGCAGCCGGATATTAAATTCTGTGAGATTCTATAATCGGCGCAGCTGGCCTAGCGATCACATCACCCTCGTTAAATGCAGAAGGAATTTCCCGAATGAAAAAAGTGTCGAATTCGTATGGGGAAAAGGTGTGGAATCAGAAGGCGGCGTGTCGACCACGCAGGACCAGATTCTGACATTCAAATCGAGGGCGCCTTTCACTGCCCAGTTTCGTTGCGACCGGGAGAACGAGGCATCGCCATGCATACCGCTTCTCCCGATGCAGATTTTTTTTACAAGCCCTGTTTCTGTAGAACAGGCTAGGAGAGTCGTCCTTAAAGGTGAGGGAAAAACCTATCTGCCGACCCTTGCAGAAGATGAAGATTATGTCAGATCGATGGTTTTCAAAGGACCGTTCCCGGAGAACGCTGAATTTGAAATCGAGCTTCCTTCTGACCTGAAAGATGATGCGGGGAGGAGTCTTTCCAATAAGGACAAATACCCGCTACGGGTCAGAACAGGGCCTTATCCGCCTCTGGCAAAATTTGCCGCGGATTTCGGGATCATCGAAAAGAGTAACCCTTATCTTCCTGTCACGGTCAGGAATATTGAGGCCCAGATAAAAGCGCGAATGCTGGAGATATACTCTGGCACCCCCTTGATGGAAAAGACAAAAGACAGTCTCACGAGCACAGGGAGCAAAATGGATGACACGCCGGGCAAAATAATGCCAAAAGCTGAGGGGGGAATAGAGGCCGCGCTTAAAGGGCGCATCGAGCAGGTCGATAAGGAGAAGGACATAATCAAAAGTCTCGTGACCTTTTTTTCTGGAACTAGGCCAGGGCGACATGCACAACTCAAGCAACCGGGAGAAGATGACAGGGAGATTTCGTTTCTACGGAACGACTTCAGGGCGAAAGAGTTTGAAATACCCATGCCAACTAGTGAGAAGTCATTCGATGTAATCGGCATACCACTGAAAAAGCCTGGGTTCTATATTGTTGAGGTCGAAAGTCTGCTCCTAGGGAAATCTTTACTTGGGAAACCAGCTCCTATGTACGTCGCCTCTGCAGCTCTGGTTTCGAATATGGCCGTGCATTTCAAATGGGGCAGGGAGTCGTCCCTTATATGGGTAACAAGCCTAGATAAGGCAGAACCAGTCCAAGACGCAAAGGTCAGTGTACTAGATTGTGATGGTAAGACCTATTGGCAGGGGAAAACCGGACAGGACGGAACAGCCTTTATAAAAAAGCACATTCTTCCGGAAGCAGATGTGCCAAGCTGTAATTATGGCCGTTCCGGCGGCCTGTTCGTTTTTGCCAGGACAGCGGACGATCTGTCTTTTGTAAATTCCCGGTGGACAGAAGGGATAGAGCCCTGGCGTTTTCAATTGCCTACAGGCTATTGGGACGACAATATTGCGGCCCATACCATATTCGATCGAACACTGTTTAGGGCAGGTGAGACGGTACATATGAAACATGTGATAAGGAAGAAGACAGGTCAGGGGTTTGCCTTTTTGAAAAAGGATGAGCTTCCGACAGCATTGAAAATAGAGCACTACGGGACAAACCAGACCTATACGCTGCCTATTACCTGGGACGTTGCTAATGGGATTGCCGAAAACACCTGGGAGATTCCAAAAGAGGCTAACCTTGGCAATTACGCTGTGATGTTCTCCACAGGCAGAAAGAAACTTTGGAGGATGGAAGATTATCAATCCGGCAGGTTTATGGTGGAAGAATACAAAGTCCCGCTCATGAAAGGCTCCATTCAGCCTTTGGCAGATCCAATAATCAACAAAAAAGAGGTGGATGTCGACCTGCAGGTGAGATACTTAGCTGGCGGCAGTGCCCAAGGGTTGCCTGTCAAGTTAAGGCATCAGGCTGCCCGCAAATACCTGCGATTTGATGATTACAAGGACTTCGCTTTCACTAACGGCGAAATAAAAGAGGGAATAGTGAGGGAAAGAGAAGGTCGTGATGAAGAAGATACAGGCGAACAAGACGAATATCTTTCGCCGGTCAAGCGTAAACAAATGGAAAAGAATATCAGCACAGTCGATCTCAAGCTTGGAGAAGGTGGGAGCGTCCGCGCAAAACTCTCCGATTTGCCCGTTCAGCTATATCCACAGGATCTCATAACCGAGCTCGAGTATAAAGACCCGAACGGCCAGATACAGACTGTCTCGAAAAAGATTGATCTTTATCCGTCAAAAATTATAGTCGGAATCAGGCCGAATTCATGGCAAACCGTTCAGGACTCTTTTGGGTTTCAACTTGCAGCTTTGGACATAAAAGGGAAGCCTATTCCCAATATAGAAATCAAAGCCGAGATATTCCAGAAAAAGCGCTATTCGCACAGGAAAAGGCTTATCGGAGGGTTCTACTCTTATGAGCATGTGACGGAAATAAAGAAGCTCGGTCCCATATGCGAGGGGAAAACCACTGCAAATGGTCTCATAATCTGCAATTCACCCGCTCCTGTATCCGGGAACCTGATCATTCAAGCGAAGGCGACCGACGCAGATGGCAACGCATCGGTAGTCAGTCAGGACGTGTGGGTCATGGGTAAGGAGAATTTATGGTTCCGTGTTGGGGATCACGAAAGAATAGATGTGATCCCTGAACGAAAGAAGTACGAGCCTGGAGAGAAAGCAAAATTCCAGGTGCGGATGCCTTTCAGGGAGGCAACTGCCCTCGTCACTGTTGAAAGAGAAGGTATTCTGGATAGATACATTATGAAGATCTCAGGGAAGAACCCGATCATAGAGGTCCCGATAAAGAAGAATTATTCACCGAACATCTTTGTTTCCGTTCTATGCGTAAGAGGACGCATAGGTAATATCCAGCCAACGGCCTTAGTGGACCTTGGCAAACCCGCCTATAAACTCGGAATCACATACATCAATGTTGGCTGGCGTGCCAATGAACTAAAGGTAAAGGTCTCGGCGGACCGCGAAGTATATAAAATACGCGGAAGGGCCCATGTAATGATAACCGTAAAAAAGCCTGACGGCAGACCGGCAAGCGGTGAAGTGGCCGTAGCGGCGGTTGACCAAGGCCTCCTTGAACTGCGGCCAAATGAAAGTTGGAATCTCCTGGAAGAGATGATGCAGCGGAGAAGCTATGAGGTGCAGACTTCCACCGCCCAGATGCATATCGTTGGGAAAAGACATTTTGGCCTCAAGGCCTTGCCTCAGGGCGGGGGAGGCGGACGTCTGCCCACACGGGAACTCTTCGATACACTCCTTTTATGGGAGGGCAAGGTAATGCTCAATAATAAGGGAAAGGCCTCGGTCGAAATTCCTCTGAACGACTCTCTAACCTCCTTTAGAATCGTTGCGGTTGCCACGTCCGGCGTAAACCAGTTTGGTACAGGACAGACGAGCATCCGTAGTTCTCAGGATCTGATGCTTCTCTCAGGGCTCCCGGCCATGGTCAGGGAAGGGGATAGTTTCAGAGCGGCTTTTAGCGTGAGGAACGCGTCCAATCGGTCGATGGATATAACCGTATCGGGCAAGTACGGCTCTGGGCAAGCAGAGAATGAATTGCCCAAGATCATCGAGAAACTCGCCCCCGGGGAGGCCAAGGAGGCAAGCTGGTTTATAAAAGTCCCTAAAGGTGCAGAAAGCCTCGCGTGGGATATATCCGCGACCGAAGCAAAGGGATCGGGTCGGGACTCTGTTCGGATTAATCAAAAAGTGTTAAAAGCAATACCCGTACGGGTGTTCCAGTCAACGCTCTTCCAACTGGACAGGCAATACAACCTGCAAGTGGAAAGGCCCAAGGACAGCCTTCCCGGAAGAGGAGGGATAAACGTCTCTCTGAAACCCTCGATAACCGGTGGACTTGACGAGGTAATCGAGTACAT